>NZ_NMUO01000054.1 GCF_002237365.1 Zobellella denitrificans | reverse complement strand
CCTTCAACCTGTGCCGGCCCCGCTCCCGTTGCCCCCATTGCCACCACCAGCTGGGGGTGCTCGACAATATCCCGCTGCTGAGCTGGCTCTGGCTCAGGGGCCGTTGCCGCTACTGCCAGGCCCCCATCGCCAGGCGCTATCCGCTGGTGGAGCTGGCCTCGGCGGCCCTGGCCGGGCTGGCCCTGTGGCGCTTCGGCGCCAGCCCCCAGCTGCTGGCGGCCCTGGTGTTCAGCTGGGTGCTGCTGTGCATGACCCTGATCGACGTGGATCACCTGCTGCTGCCCGACAACCTCACCCTGCCGCTGCTGTGGCTGGGACTGCTGCTCAATATCAATGCCCTCTTCGTGCCGCTGGCCAGCGCCGTGCTCGGTGCCGCCTTCGGCTACGGCATACTGTGGAGCCTGTACTGGCTGTTTAAGCTCGTCACCGGCAAGGAGGGCATGGGCTACGGCGACTTCAAGCTGCTGGCGGCCATCGGCGCCTGGTTCGGCTGGCAGAGCCTGCTGCCGGTGCTGCTGCTGGCATCCGCCGCCGGCGCGGCCCTGGGCCTGGGGCTGATGGCCCTGCGCCGACTGGGCGAAGACAGGGTGCTGCCCTTCGGCCCGGCGCTGGCCCTGGGCGGCTGGATTTACCTGCTCTGGGGGCAACCACTGATGCGGATTTACTGGGGAGTGGCGCTGTGAGCTATGTGGTGGGACTGACCGGCGGCATCGGCAGCGGCAAGAGTACCGTGGCCAGTCTGTTCGCCGAACTGGGCGTGGAGGTGATAGACGCGGATATCATCGCCCGCGAGGTGGTGGCACCCGGGGAACCGGCGCTGGCGGCCATTGCCACGCACTTTGGCCAGGAGGTCCTGGACAGCCAGGGCCGCCTCGACCGCCGCGTCCTGCGCGAGCGGGTATTCTCCCACCCCGGGCAGAAAGACTGGCTCAATGCCCTGCTGCACCCCCTGATCCGGGAGCGCATGATCGCCGCCTGCGCCGCCGCCCGTCCGCCCTACTGCCTGCTGGTGGTGCCACTGCTGGTGGAAAACGGCCTGACCACCCTTTGCCAACGGGTACTGGTGGTGGATGTCTCCCCCGAGCAGCAACTGGCCCGCACCGTCAAACGCGACCACAGCAGCGAGCAGCAGATCCGCGCCATCATGGCCGCCCAGGCCAGCCGGGAGCAACGTCTGGCCGCAGCCGACGACGTTATCGACAACAACGGCCCCGACCCGGCCCGGCTCAAGGCGGCGGTAGCCGCAATGCACCAAAAATACCTGGCCCTGGCCGCGTCCGGTTAGTCACCCCTCTCCTCGGCCCCATACACAGCCAAGCCCAGGACTTGCCTGGGCTCAGTTGGCAACAGGGCAACCGCCTCAGGCGGTACGGGTGAAGATCAGATCCCAGACCCCGTGGCCCAGGCGATGGCCGCGCTGCTCGAACTTGGTGAGCGGGCGGTAGTCAGGCCGGGGCATATAGTCGCCCTCGGGCGCGGCGTTGGCGTAGCCGGGGGCGGCCTGCATGATTTCCAGCATGTGCTCGGCGTAGTTTTCCCAGTCGGTGGCCATGTGGAATTCGCCGCCGATCCTGAGCCTGCTGCGCACCATCTCAACGAAGGCCGGCTGCACGATGCGCCGCTTGTGGTGGCGCTTCTTGTGCCAGGGATCGGGAAAAAACAGCTGCACCCGATCCAGGCTCTGCTCGGGCAGCATCTGCTCGAACACTTCCACCGCGTCGTGGCACATCACCCGCAGGTTGGTCAGTCCGGCCTCGGCGGCCGCCATCAGGCAGGCGCCCACCCCCGGGGTATGCACCTCAATGCCGATAAAGTCCTGCTCCGGCGCCGCCCTGGCCATCTCCACCAGGGACGCGCCCATGCCGAAGCCGATTTCCAGCACCCGGGGCGCGCTGCGGCCGAACACCGCGTCCAGGTCCAGCAACCGGCCGCTGAATTCCAGCCCCATCACCGGCCACTGCTCGGCCAGGGCCTTCTCCTGGCCCTTGGTCAGGCGGCCTTCCCGGCGCACGAAGCTGCGGATCTTGCGCTTGCGCAGTTCATCCTCGGTTTGAACGGGCGGGTGTTGATCTGTCATCTGCTTTCTCCGGCTGGCTTGGGAAGGCGAATTATCCAAAGTTAGCCCAAAGGTGCAAGGGCAAAAAACGTCAGGCTGCAAGCGGGAAGCGTTCACCAGATATAAAGAAGCCGCCGGTATAAACCGGCGGCTTCTTATGGCCGATGGCCGCGCTCAAAGCACCTGCTGGATAACCCGGCCCAGCCGGCTGATGCCTTCCTCTATGGTGGCTGCATCGGCGCCGGAATAGCTGAAACGGGCGGTGTTGAGAATGTCCGGACGCACATAGAAGGGCCGGCCCGGCACGAAGGCCACGTTTTCCTTGATCGCCAGATTGAACAAGTCCATGGCGCTCAGGTGCTGCGGCAGCTTCAGCCACAGGAACATGCCGCCCTCGGGCCGGGTGAAATCCAGCCCCGGGCAGTGGCGCAGCAGCGCCTGCTCCATGGCCTTTTTCTGCTGGCCGTAGACGGTGCGGATGCGATCGATATGGGCGTCCAGGCTGTTGTCCTGCAGGTAGCTGTACAGCACCTGCTGCACGAAGCCGTTGGTGTGCAGGTCGGATGCCTGCTTGGCGATGGTGATCTTCTGACGCAGCCAATCCGGCACCACCATCCAGCCCAGGCGGAAGGAAGGCACCACCACCTTGGAGAAGGAGCCAAGCAGCACCACGTTTTCGGGTGCCAGCTTGGCGATGGGCGGCAGGTGCTCGCCTTCGAAGCGCAGCTCGCCGTAGGGGTTGTCTTCCACCATCAGCACATTGTGCCGGATCAGCCGCTCGGCCACCGCCCGGCGTTTTTCCAGGCTGTAGCTCAGGCCCGACGGGTTCTGGAAGTTGGTCACCCCGTACATCAGCCGGGCATGGTTGGGCTCGGCCAGCAGGGCATCCAGCTCGGCCAGATCCGGGCCGTCGTCGTTGAGGGAAACGCCACGGAAGTTGGGCTGGTAGACCGACAGCGCCTGGATGGCCCCCAGGTAGCCCGGCTCCTCGATGATCAGATCCGAGCCCTCGTCCACCAGCACCTTGCCGATCAGATCCAGCGCCTGCTGGGAGCCGTTGGTGATCAGTATGTTATCCGGCGACACCTGCAGGCCGTGCTGGGTGCGGTAGCGCTCGGCGATGTACTCGCGCAGCGGGCCGAAGCCCTCGGTGGCGGCGTATTGCAGCGCGCCGTTGCCCTTGTTCCGCAGCACCTTGGCCGTGGCCACTTCCAGCTCCTCGCTCGGGAAGAAGTCGGGGTTGGGCAGGCCGCCGGCGAAGGAGATCACCTCCGGATTGACGGCGACTTTGAGGATTTCACGGATGAAGGAAGGCTCTACCTTGGCAAAGCGCTGGGCAAAAAAGGGCTGCATAGGGGTCTCTCTGATTACGGGCACGGCGGGCACCAACAAAACCCTTCTTTTGTATCAGAAAACATTGGAATAACAAACCACAAACAACAGCTGTGTCTCGCGGGTTTGCACTGGCCCCGACGCTGTGCTCTGATCTCCCCATTCGAATCGACTTTCCGACCACAGTGAACACAGCCTCCTTCGCCGAACGCATACTGGCCTGGTATCAACAACATGGCCGCAAGAGCCTGCCCTGGCAGCAGCACAAGACCCCCTACCGGGTATGGGTATCCGAGATCATGCTGCAGCAGACCCAGGTCGCCACCGTCATCCCCTACTATGAGCGCTTTATGGCCCGCTTTCCCGACGTGGTCAGCCTGGCCGACGCCGGGCAGGACGAGGTGCTGCATCACTGGACCGGGCTCGGCTACTACGCCCGGGCCCGCAACCTGCACAGGGCGGCCCAGGTGATCCGCGATCACTACCAGGGGCGCTTTCCCGAACGCTTCGAAGAGGTGCTGGGCCTGCCGGGGATAGGCCGCTCCACCGCCGGGGCCGTGCTGTCCCTGTCCCTGGGTCAGCATCACGGCATCCTCGACGGCAACGTCAAGCGGGTGTTGAGCCGCTGGCTGGCCCAGGAAGGCTGGCCCGGCAAGAAAGAGGTGGAAAACGCCCTCTGGCAGCAGGTGGAGCGGCTCACGCCCAGAGCGGGGGTAAGCCAATACAACCAGGCGATGATGGATATCGGCGCCACCATCTGCACCCGCAGCAAACCCAGGTGCGAGCAGTGCCCGGTGCGGGACGATTGCCGGGGGCTGGCGCTGGGCACGCCCGCCGCCTTTCCCCACGGCAAGCCGAAGAAGAGGGTGCAGCCGGAAAAACGGGCCAGCTTCCTGCTGCTCAAGTGCCAGCAGCAGATCCTGCTGGTGCAACGCCCACCCCAGGGACTCTGGGGCGGGCTTTACTGCTTTCCCGAGTTCAGGGACCAGGACGAGCTCAAGTCCTGGCTAACACGCTATCCCCAGGCCGGCGAGCCCCGGCCCCTGCCCGGCTTTCGCCATACCTTCAGCCACTTCCACCTGGATATCGAGCCCTGGCTGGTGGAATTGCCCCGCTTGCCGGCCGAGGTCATGGCGGGGGATGAACGTCTTTGGTATAACTTGCAGCAACCCGCCTCGGTAGGCCTGGCTGCCGCCACCAAAAAACTGCTGGCCTACCCGCAACTGCAAGAGAGGAAAAACTTATGAGCCGTACTATTTTTTGCCAGCGTTTACAGAAAGAGGCCGAAGGCCTGGATTTCCAGCTTTATCCGGGGGAGCTCGGCAAGCGCATCTACGATCACATCTCCAAGGAGGCCTGGGCCGACTGGCAGAAGAAGCAGACCATGCTGATCAACGAGAAGAAGCTCAACATGATGAATGCCGAGCACCGCCAGTTGCTGGAGCAGGAGATGGTCGCCTATCTGTTCGAGGGCGCCGACGTGAAAATCGAGGGTTACACCCCCCCTTCCGCGGAGTAAATCGCCGCTTTGTTCAAGGCTTGAGCGAACGCGTTCGGGCCTTCCAAAAAGCGGTTGACTTGCCCTGGCCAATCCTATTTAATGGCGCCCCGTTGCCCAGATAGCTCAGTCGGTAGAGCAGGGGATTGAAAATCCCCGTGTCGGTGGTTCGATTCCGCCTCTGGGCACCATTTTCAGGTGCTCTTTTAATTAAGACTCCCAGCCCAGATAGCTCAGTCGGTAGAGCAGGGGATTGAAAATCCCCGTGTCGGTGGTTCGATTCCGCCTCTGGGCACCATTTTCAGGTGTTCTTTTAATTAAGACTCCCAGCCCAGATAGCTCAGTCGGTAGAGCAGGGGATTGAAAATCCCCGTGTCGGTGGTTCGATTCCGCCTCTGGGCACCATATTGATAGCCAGTGCAGCAAAGGATTGAAAATCCCCGCTCTGGTCCCTGGCCGGGCGCGGTCGATTCCGCCTCTGGGCGCCATATTCAAGCACTATCAGAGTAGCCGGCATAGCTCAGTTGGTAGAGCAACTGACTTGTAATCAGTAGGTCGAGGGTTCGACTCCTTCTGCCGGCACCATCCCAACCAGCCAGAGCGCTGGTTTTTTTGTGCCCTTTTCCAGCCCCGCCTGGCATGACGATGGATCCTCTCCCCAGAGGCCAATGGTCGTCGTTCCCAGCACCCGGGCTTCATACCCGCCCCGGCGCCCTTGCGCCAGGGCAGAAATCTTGCTAGTGATAAGCCATTGCAATATGCAACAAGCCGGCGAGTCACTTACCTTGAACACTCTTTTCAGTCGTCAATACTCCCACCACATAATACTGGTGGTGATCGCCGCGCTGGGCATCTACCTGTCCCTGAGTGCCTACTCCAGGGGAAGCGCACTCCAGGAACAGCTCCGGCACAAGGAATTCGAACGCCTGGCCCAGGTGCAGGCACTGCGGGCACAACAATTCATCGACAACGCCAGGGGGCTGCTGAATGCCTTCAGGGGGCTGTTTATCGCCTCGGAAGAACTGACGCGCGAAGAATATCATCGCTTCGTCACTTCGGTAATCGCCTCCTATCCCGAAATCACCGCGGTGCACTGGGCCCCCCGCGTTCCCCATGCCCGGCGTGCCATGGTAGAAGCCGAGTTGGCCGCCGAGGGACTCGCCCCCATGGGCATCTTCGATACCACCCCTGACGCGGATGACATGCACAGGGCCCCCGAACGGGAGCTGTACTTCCCCATCCTCTTTGCCGCGCCCGAAAGGCTCAACAGTTCCGTGGCCGGCCTCGATGCCCTGAACCGCCCCCACAGCGCCCCGGTTGTCCGGCAGGTACTCAGCCGGGGCCAGCAGGCCAGCAGCCCCCCCTTCCATATAGTGCAGGATCCACAGGGCCCCCTGGCCATCGCCATCTACCAGCCCCTATATGCCCTGCCCGGAGTGCCGGAGTCCAAGGAAGTACAGGGATTGGTTATTCTGATGCTGCGACCGGAGATCTTGCTGCGAGAGCTGATCGAGGATGGAGAGTTGAACAGCGGGCTGCGTCTGCTGGATGTAACCGAGGAGCCGGCCAGATCCATCTATCCCGGCTCGGCCTCCCCCTCCGCGGCCGGCCCCGGCGAGCTCGCCTTTCCGCTCGAGCTGCCGGGCCGCAGCTGGCAGCTTGTCCTGTCACCTTCTGAACAGTTCCTCGGTGCATCTCGCAGCCGGCAGCCGCTGTGGCTGATGGTCGTCTCGCTCCTGCTCACCGCCGTGCTGATGGCCTTTGTCGCCAGGTCCCTGCGCGATGCCAGGATGCTGGCCCAGGCCAACACCAGCCTGCTGCTACGTCAGCAAGAGCTGGACGCACTGGCCTACTACGACACACTCACCAGCCTGCCCAACCGCTCCCTGCTGGTCGATCGGGTAAACCAGGCCCTCTTCGCCGATCAACGCCGAGGCAGTTTTTCCGCCATCGGCCTGCTCGATCTGGACGGATTCAAAGAGGTCAATGACAGCCTGGGCCACCAGGCGGGAGATGAGGTGCTGGCCCGGTTGGCCAGGCGGATGACCAGGGTGCTGAGAAGCACCGATACCCTGGCGCGGATAGGCGGCGACGAGTTCGTCGTGCTGCTGCCGGGGCTGCGCGGCAGAGAGCTGGCCGAGCAGATCCTGCAGCGACTGCTGGACGAGATAGCACGCCCCGTCGTCCTGGAGCGGGGCGACCGGGTCGGCCTCTCCGCCAGCATCGGCATGGTACTGCCCTGTGACGCCGGGCAGGAGCTGGAAACCTGGCTCGGCCAGGCGGATCGGGCCATGTACCGGGCCAAGCACGCCGGCAAGGGCCACTATGTGATAGTGCCGCCTCAGGGATCTGGTCTCTTATGGCCCTGAAGCAAAACATGCGCACCGCCGGGCCGCCCCCCGCCAAGGGCTCAACCAGATATATTCATACCGATAAATAGCCGTTCCGGATGGTAGATCACTACCGGCAGCGACTGGGTTCCGCTAAGCAGACCCTCCGCGCCGGGGGGCTTTGTTAAAGTTCGATGAAAGCGCTTCTGCTCACAAAAATACCTGTTGACCCCCATCTGGTAACGGGTTAGAGTGACCCCAGCTCGAAGAATACGGCTATATTTATGTTCTTGTTACGAAGTTCCTAGTAGTACCTCGTCCTGTATTTCATAAGTTAAACCGGTATTTTTCTAAGCTATTTACAATGCAAGTTTGTTACAGGATTTAGGTATGTCTAATATCGTTAAAGGTAAAGTAAAGTTCTTCAATGAATCCAAAGGATTCGGTTTCATCGAGCAAGAACAAGGTCCTGACGTGTTCGTACACTTCAGCGCCATCCAGACCCAGGGTTTCAAAACTCTGTCTGAAGGCCAAGCAGTACAGTTCACTGTAGCTCAAGGCCAGAAAGGTCCTCAGGCTGAGAACGTAGTTCCTCTGTAAGAGCCTACCTCACCAAGAATTCCTAAGCCGTGCCTCCGGGCGCGGCTTTTTTATTTATCCCGCCCCTGATTTTTATTGACCCTGCGGTTATAATTGCTCCTTTTTTCCGCAAAGGAACAGATTACATGACCCAAAGCCCCGTCATCAGCCTGGTTCTGCTGCTGCTTCCCCTGATCCTGTTCGGCCCCATGGGCATCGACATCTACCTGCCGGCCATGCCGCAGATGGCGATATCCCTCGGGGTGAGTGCCGCCGACATCCAGCTCAGCCTGTCGGTATTCATGCTGGCGGTAGGACTGGGACAACTGGTGTTCGGCCCCCTGGTGGACAACAAGGGCCGGCGTCCCGTGGCCCTCTGTGCCATCGGCCTGTTTTTCACCGGCTCCCTGGTGAGTGCCCTGGCGGCTGAACTGCCCCTGCTGTTGCTGGGGCGCCTGATCCAGGGACTGGGAGCCTGCGGCACCTCGGTGGTGGTCTTCGCGGTGGTGCGCGACAAGCTCGACGCCGGCGACAGCGCCCGGGCCTATTCCTACCTCAACGGCGCCCTCTGCCTGGCCCCGGCGCTGGCGCCGGTACTGGGCGCCTGGCTGACCCTGAGTTTCGGCTGGCAGGCCAACTGCCTGTTCCTGGCCCTGTTCGCCACCCTGGCCCTGGTGCTGGTGATGGCTCGCCTGCGGGAAAGCCGCCCCGCCCATACCCGCCACCAGCCGTTGCTCTCCCCCCACGCCTACCAGGCGGTGTGGCGGCACCGGGCCTTTCGGGTCTATGTGCTGACCTGTGTCGCCGCCATGGGCAGCATCCTCACCTATGTGACCTTCGCCCCGCTGATCCTGATGGTGCAACTGGGGCTGAGCGAGGCCCAGTTTGCCCTGGCCTTCGGCGCCAACGCCCTGGTGGTGATGGCGGCCAGTTTTTCCGCTCCCAGGCTGAGCCGGCGCCTGGGCCGCCACCGGGTGGTCAAGCGAGGCGCCCTCTGTCTGCTCGGCGGCGGCCTCGCCATGCTGCTCTGGCTGCCTTCGGCCCCCTCCGTCTGGTCCTTTATGCTGCCGGTGGCGCTCTGCTCGGTGGGCTTTTCATTGGTGCTGGGCGCAGCGGCGGCTTCCGCCATGGCGCCCTTCGCGGACCGGGCAGGCCGGGCCGCCGCCCTGCTCGGCTGCCTGCAGATGGCCGGCGCCGCCACCGCCTCCTACCTGGCGTCGCTCCTGCCGTTGTCGCCGGGTGAGGCCTGCGCCCTCACCATCATGCTGCTGGCCGCCCTGGCCCTGCTCAGCCTGAACCGCCTGCCCAGGGAGCAACGACGGCTGGCCGACGCGGATGCCTAGAGCACCACGATAGTTTAAAAATCAGGCAGCCAGGCTCTGCGTAGCTGCCGGTTTGTGCCGCTGTAACCGTCACTGTAGGTGCCGCTTTAGCCGGCACAAACCGGCGCCCAATTTCCATACCCCACGCCGTTGGCAGGTTTGCGCCACGTAAACGGGCGCCTACAGGTAAGATATCGCCGTCGCACTGCTCACGTTTTAAGTTGCTGCCCTGTTATGGGATTAATGTGAGCTTTACTTTGACAAGGCGGGCATTCATTAAGCACAATCAAGATTGCAAAATAACAAACAGGACTGCCTACATGACTGCCCAATCATCTAATCCCCAATCGCTGCAGCAAGCCTTCTCATTGGGTAACGGACAGGATGCGGCACTGAACTGGTTGCGCAAGAATCAGACTCATTGCGCCATCTTCCTCACCAATGGCATCAAGCTGGAAGGGATGATCAGTGCCTTTGACCAATACAGCATTTTGCTGTCCGACCCCCGCGGTCAGCAGCAACTGATTTACAAAGCCAAGATTTCCACCATCTCCCCGGCGACCCGCCGGCCGCCGCGCACCGGGGTCATCATCAACAAGCCCCGCCGCCCCCGCTACGACAGCCATCACGATCACCACAACCATCGTGACGACCAGCACCACGATCACCAGGACGACGATCAGGGCGAACAGCGCTAAGTCAGTTGGCAAACAGGGTCAGCCCAGCAGGGGCCGGCCCTCCACCACCATCACGCAAGCCATGCCCGCCGCCTCCGCCGCCTGCCGGCCGATGGGCGTGTCCTCGAACACCAGGCAATGGCCGGGGTTCAGCCCCAGCTCCCGGGCGGCCAGCAAATAGGTGTCCGGATTCGGTTTGTGCAGATTCACGTCGTCGGCGGTGATCACCACCGGAAAATAGTCCCGCAGCCCGGTATTGAGCAGCACCCGCTCGGCATTGACCCGCGAAGAGCCGGTGCCGATGGCCATGGGCTTGTCCGCGTATTGCTCCAGCAGGGCCAGCATGGCCGGGAAGGGCCGGGCCTCGGGCAACAGCTGCTGATAGTGGCCGTTTTTCACCGCCACCACCCGGTCGCCGTCGAGGCGGAGCCCCTGCTCGCCGTTGATGAGGTCCACTATCTTGCGGCTGGGCACGCCGCCCAGATCGTACAGCCAGCCGGCGTCGTAGCCGAAACCGAACTCCCGCGCCGCCAGCTCCCAGGACGCCAGGTGCAGGGGCATGGTGTCGACCAGGGTGCCATCAAGGTCAAAAATCAAGCCATCAAAGTGTTGCGGATGCATCTGTGCCACCAAAAAACAAGATGGCCGCTCGCGCGGCCATAAGGGTTAAATCAGTTCCAGCTCTTTCATCACCTGGCGGATACGCGCCTTGGTGCTCTCCTGCAGCGGCACCACCGGGATCCGGCAGGCTTCGCTGGCCATCCCCAGCAACGACAGGCCGTATTTGGGACAGGCCGGGTTGGGCTCGGCGAACATCGCCTGGTGCAGCGGCAACAGCCTGTCCTGCAGGGCGCGGGCTTCCTCCCACTTGCCGGCCAGGGTCAGCTCCTGCAACTGGGCGCAGAGCCGGGGGGCGACGTTGGCGGTAACCGAGATGCAGCCCTGGCCGCCGGCCACGTTATAGGAGACGGCGGTGCCGTCCTCGCCGGACAGCCAGGCGAAGGGCTTCTTGATCAGTTGCCGCTCGGCCCAGGGACGCGCCAGATCGCCGGTAGCGTCCTTTACCCCGGCGATACGCGGCAGCTCGGCGATGCGCGCCATGGTCTGGGGGCTGATGTCCACCACCGCCCGCGGCGGAATGTTGTACACGATGATCGGCAGTTCGGTGGCATCGTGCAACATCCGGAAGTGGGCGTAGAGCCCTTCCTGGTTGGGCCTGTTGTAATAGCCGGCCACATGCAGGGTGGCGTCGGCCCCCACCTGCTGGGCGTAGTTGCTGTATTCAATCGCCTCCACCGGGTTATTGGAGCCCGCGCCGGCGATCACCGGCACCCGGCCCGCCGCCTGCTCTGCCACTATCTCGATCACGCGGCAGTGTTCGTCATGGCTCAGGGTCGGACTTTCCCCGGTGGTGCCCACCGGCACAATGCCGTGAGTACCCTCCTCGATGTGCCAGTCGACCAGGCGGCGCAGGGCAGCCTCGTCGAGACGGTCACCGTCAAAGGGGGTCAGCAGGGCAACTAAAGAACCGCGAAACATGGAAACTCCTTCTCCTGGCTAGAGGATTGAAAAATTTGGATTAAAAAACCCCGGTCGCTGCTGCGTAACCGGGGTTTGAGAACTGCTCGTCTTGATGAGGATCTGGCGTCGGTCACGCAATAGGGGTCGCCGCTTTTCGCTTGAGCGGTTTGGCCGGTTTGCGTTTAACGATAAAAACCATGACTTGCACCTAAAAAGACCTTGAACTGCATCTTTTGCTAATGCCCGGCAAATGTCAAGGGGGGTGGCGCCATGTATAATGTCCAATTCCCTTATTTGTTGCGGAGCCCGAGATGTTTGAGGCCTTGACCCCGGTCGGCGAGATGCTGACCCGTAATCTGGACACCCTGAGCCGCCAGCCGCTGCTGATCTGCGGCCTGCTGGAAGACAACCTGCCCGGGCTGCTGGCCGAGGCCGGCAACGCCCCGCGGGTGTTCACCACGGATTTTCGCTATTTCCTGTGGCTTGAAGGCAAAAATGACGTCAAGGTCGAATTCGGCAGTCAGCCCGGACCCGGGCCCGCCGCCGGCCTGCTGCTGCTGATGCCCAAGGCCAAGGCTGAGGCCGACTACCTGCTGGCGGCCTGCCTGCCGCTGCTCGCGCCCGGTGCGCCCGTCTTTATCGCCGGCGACAACAAGGGCGGGGTCAAGGCCGCGCCCAAGCTGCTGGCCCCCTACTGCGACCAGGTGAACAAGCTCGACAGCGCCCGGCGCGCCAGCCTCTATCAGGCCCAACTGGTCCGCCCGGCCCCCCCCTTCCGGCTGGCCGACTGGGTGAGCCGCTATTCCCTGCCGGAAGAACAGCTGACCGTCTGCACCCTGCCCGGGGTGTTCAGCGCCGGACATCTCGACAACGGCTCCCGGCTGCTGCTGGACAGCGTCGGCGAACTGCACGGCCGGGTGCTCGACTTCGGCTGCGGCGCCGGCGTCATCGGCGCCAGCCTGTTGCGGCGCCATCCGGGGATCCAGCTTGAGATGATCGACATCAATGCCCTGGCGCTGGAGGCCAGCCGGCTGACCCTGGCGGAAAACGGGCTGGAGGCCGAGGTGTACGCCTCCGACGGCCTGGCCCAGGTCGACGGCCGCTTCGACCATATCATCACCAATCCGCCCTTCCATGCGGGCCTCAAGACCTTCTACCACACCACCGAGACCCTGCTCGCCCGGGCGGTCGACTATCTCAAGCCGGGGGGCGAACTCATCCTGGTGGCCAACGCCTTTCTGCCCTATCCCGAGCTTATCGAGCAAAGCTTCGGTCATTGCGACACCCTGGCCGCCACCGGCAAGTTCAGGATCTACCGGGCCCGACGCTGAATTATCACGCAAACCCGGCGTTTTTTGAGCAACCGGCCACCAAGGCCGGTTTTTTTTAATTTTTCCCGGAAAAAGCGTATTGACGGCCGATAAAAAATCTATAGAATTCGCAGTCCTCAGCACGGGCGAGGGTGGCGGAATTGGTAGACGCGCTAGCTTCAGGTGTTAGTGTCCTTCGGACGTGGGGGTTCAAGTCCCCCCCTTCGCACCACGACTGAGTAAACAGGATGACGGCCTCATCTAAAACAGCCGGACAATTCGGGTATGCGAGGGTGGCGGAATTGGTAGACGCGCTAGCTTCAGGTGTTAGTGTCCTTCGGACGTGGGGGTTCAAGTCCCCCCCTTCGCACCAAACCGCTCAGGTTTGGCAACCCTGCCCGAAATTCAGGATGGTGGCTCATCTAAAACAGCCGGACAATCAGGTATGCGAGGGTGGCGGAATTGGTAGACGCGCTAGCTTCAGGTGTTAGTGTCCTTCGGACGTGGGGGTTCAAGTCCCCCCCTTCGCACCAAGATTGTTGTTACAGCACATAACCACACCGTACTTTTTGCCATTGCACCGACGTCGTTTGGTGTTTTTTCGTTTCCGGCTCTCCCTCCCCTTGTCTTTGTCACCGATTCGTCGGATGATGCCCGCATGTTGTTAATATATCGTTAATGGAGCGTCGCCTTGCCCTGGCTCAGTGCCCTCGCCCTGCTGCTGTATCTCGGCCTGCTTTGCTCGCCGCCGGCCCCGGTCGTGGCCGCGCCCTCGCTGCTGGCGGCGGAGCAGCATGCCCAGGTGGTCAATCCGCCGGCCGGGCAGGTCCTGTTCCTGCAGGAGCAGGAAGGAAGCGATGATCCGGAGCCGGCACTGCCTTTCCAAAGCCACAGGCAACCCTGGCCCTGGCTGGCACAGCAGTTGCCTGTGGCGCCAGCGACCCCGCCTTATTTCCTTACCGAACACCAGGTACGCGGCCCCCCGCTTTCCGTTCCCAACCCCAGACACCGGGATCAGCCAGCCTGATCCGCCTTTATCTTTGATTGTCTGTGGCCCTTTCCCTGAAAGGGTCGAGGAGGAACGACATGAAAACACTGCACCTGTACGCCGTTGAACACCGCGATCACCTGGTCCAGCCCGGGGATATGCCCGATCTGCAGCTGGACTCTCCTGCCCTTGGCCTGCTGAACGATTTCAAGCAGAACCCGCCCACCATGATAGACGCCGACACCCGGGCGGCCGACGTGCTGGAAATGATGCACCACGACCACACCCGGCTGAAGCTGGTGGTGGACTCGCAGGAAGAACTGCTTGGCCTGATCCAGCTCGATCAGTTGAGCGGTCAGGCCTTCGTACAGCGCGTCGCCAACGGCGACAGCCGCGACGAGATACTGGTCACCGATCTGATGTGTCCGAGGGACAAGCTCAGGGCGCTGGATTATCAGCAGTTGCAGCAAAGCACCATCGCCGACGTGATCCATGCCCTGCAATCCAATGGCGAGCGCCACTGCCTGGTCATCGACCGGGGTTCGCACCATATCCGGGGGCTGATCTCGGCGCGGGACATCGCGCAGCGACTGGGAATGCAGCTCGACATCCGCAGGGCACCCACCTTCCTCAACATCTTCGATTCGCTCTCATCCTGAGCACGGCGGCGGCCCCGGCCGCCGCTCCCTTCCGCCTGCACCGCGGGAAGAATGTGCCCGACCATAAGGTGACATCGGCCCGGTCGCTGTATTACCATGCAGCCTCACCCCGCCGTGCCCGGGTGCATGGCCCCGTCAAGATCACCCTTTTTGGTTTCGAGATATAAAAACAGATGAGTAACGGATTCGCCCAGTTGCAGGCCCGCTTTTTGCGTTTGCGCAGCAACAAGCTGTTCGAAGGCTTCGTGATCAGCGTCATCGTGCTGTCCGCCCTGGTGGTGGGCGCCAAGACCTACGACAACGTCAGCCGCTTCGAGCACATACTGGCGGTGCTGGATGCCGCCGTCACCCTGTTCTTCCTGGTGGAGATCGCCATCCGCATGGCCGCCGAGCCCAGGTTCAGGGACTTTTTCAAATCCGGCTGGAACATCTTCGATCTGGTGATAGTGCTGGCCAGCATCATCCCCATCGACAGCAGCGAGACGGTACTGATCGCCCGCCTGCTGCGGGTATTCCGCGCCCTGCGGCTGGTGTCCATGATCCCCGAACTGCGGGTGCTGCTCAATGCCCTGGTGGTCTCGATACCGCGCATGGGCTATGTGGCGCTGCTGATGTTCATCATCTTCTACATCTACGCGGCCGTCGGCAGCTTTATCTTCGAAGGCGTCGACGACTTCCTGTGGGGCAATATCAGCCTGGCGATGCTGACCCTGTTCCGCATCGCCACCTTCGAGGACTGGACCGACGTGATGTACGACACCATGGAGCTGTATCCCTACAGCTGGATCTACTACGTCACCTTTATCTTCCTCACCGCTTTCATCTTCCTCAACATGATGATCGGCATAGTGCTGGAGGTGATGCAGAGCGAAAGCGAGAAGTTCAAGGCGGAAAACGGCGAGGATCCGGCCCAGGAGCAGCAGGCACTGCAACAGGAGCTGGCCCGGATGCGGGAACAGCTGAACCGGATGGAAGCCCTGCTGCAGGAGCAGAGCAAAAAAGCCTGAGCCGGAGCGGGCAGCGGCCCGCTTCCCGCCTCAGGCGCCCAGCAGCAGTCCCAGGGCCAGCCCCAGGCCAGCCAGGCCGCCCACCGGCAGCCAGTACCAGTGCCGGCTGACCGAGGGCATGGCCAGCACCAGGGTGAACAGGGCGAAGCCCGCGCTCAGCCAGAGGGTAAGGCCCGATGCGGGCACCCACCACACCACCGTCAACCATGCCAGTACCAATAACACGACCATAAGCGCCTCCTTTGTCGAGTTATTGATAATAGTTATCATTTGATAATTTGCAAGGTTTTCTTCACCGCCGCCTCAGCAGGGCCACGGTTTCCACGTGCATGGTGTGGGGGAACATGTCCACCGGCGTGGCCTGTGCCAGCCCGAAGCCGTGCTTGCTGAGCCAGGCCAGATCCCGGGCCAGGCTCTTGGGATTGCAGGACACATATACCAGCCGCTCGGGCTTCATCTCGGCCAGGGTCTCGAGCAGCGCCCGGTCGCAGCCCTTGCGCGGCGGATCCACCACCACCGCATCCGCCCTGAGTCCCTGCCGGTAGAGCCCGGGCACCACCGTCTCCGCCGCCCCCAGGTGAAACTCCACGTTGGCCAGGCCATTGCGCCCGGCGTTGGCGCGGGCGTCGGCAATCGCCTCCGGCACCAGCTCCACACCGATCACCCGATGCGCTTGCCGGGCCATAAAGAAGGCGATGGTGCCGATGCCACAGTAGAGGTCGAACACCGTCTCATGGCCCTTGAGATCGGCCTGGCGCAACGCCTCCCGGTAGAGCACCTCGGTCTGGCGCGGGTTGACCTGGTAGAAGGACAGGGGCGAGATGGCGAATTCCAGGCCGTCCAGGCTGTCGGAAATGGCCTCCTTGCCCCAAAGCAGCCGGTTGTCCGGCCCCAGCACCCGGTTGCCGCCGTCGCCGTTGATATTGAGCACCAGGCTGGCCAGGCCGGGCAACGACTCGAGCCCGGCCACCAGCAGTGCCAGGGCATCGTCGGCCGGCGCTGTCGCCACCACCAGCACCACCATCAGCTCGCCGCTGTTCACCCCGTTGCGTACCATGATATGGCGCACCACTCCCTCCCCTGTCGCCTCGTTATAGGCGGGTTGGGCCGTGCCGCGCATCCAGTCCCGCACCCGCCTTACCACTTCGGCGGTTTCCGGTGCCTGCACCCGGCATTGCTCTACCTCCACCAGCTGGTGGCTGTGCTTGGCGTAAAAGCCGATAAAGGGACCGGGCTGCACCGCGTACTGGGCCTTGTTGCGGTAATGAAAGGGATCGTCCATGCCCAGGGTTTGGGCCACCGGACAGTCCAGCCCTTGGGCCTTGAGGGCATCCAGCAGCAACTGGCGCTTGAGTTCGAGCTGGGCCTGGTAATCCATCACCCGCACCTGACAGCCGCCACAGGCGGTGTAGGGACAGAAATCCTCGCGCCGGCAGGCCGCCGCCTGCACCAGCCGCACCAGCCGGCCGTGGCAGAAGTTGGGCTTGACCAGGGTCAGCCGTACCTCGGCCTGCTCTCCCGGCAGCACACCCTCGACATAGAGCGGCCGCCCGCCCAGGGTGGCAATGCCATCCCCCTTGTCGGTAAGGCTGTGGACGGAAACGGTAACCTGCTGGCCGGGTTTTAACATGGGACTGCACTCTGAAAATTGACGCTGGCTGTCAGCTTAGCAAAAACAAAAAAACCCAGCCTATGCTGGGTTTAAGTGGTAGCAGTGGCCGGACTCGAACCGGCACGCCCGAAGGCAAGTGATTTTGAATCACTCATGTCTACCAATTCCATCACACTGCCACTTTGGTAGGCTCACCAGGGTGAGCGGCTTGCATTATACGTATCCGCCCAGGCCCCGCAAGCGGATTCTGAAGGCTGGCCGGATGATTGCGCATTAATTGCCCGCACAGGCAACGGTTACCACCGCCGCCGCTTTTGCTAGAATGCAGCCACTTTTTGGCAAAACGGGTGATATGCGGTGGTTTCTTCTTATGTAGGGCTGCCCAGGGCGGGCGTGATGCGTCGCCTGGGGGCCTGGCTGTATGACGTGCTGGTGGTGGCGGCGCTGTTGATGGTGGCCGGCTTTGCCGGTTTCGGCCTGACCCAACTGGCCCTGGCCCTGGGCTGGATCGGGCTGGGCCAGCACGATGACACCGCCGCCCTGCTCGGCGCCAGCCGGCTGTACAGCCTCTACCTGCTGGCGGTGGTGCTGGGCTTTTATTGCTGGTTCTGGCATACCAGCGGCCAGACCATCGGCATGCGCGCCTGGCGCCTGCGGGTGCAGAACACCGACGGCAGCCGCCTGAGCATCACCCAAGCCCTGATGCGGGCCGTCAGCGCCCTGCTGGGGCTGGGCAATTTCTGGGTCTGGCTCAACCCGGGCACCAAACTTGCGCTGCAGGACAGGATCGCCGACTGCGAGGTGGTGGTGCTGACCAAGGAGCAGAACCGGCAGCTGTTGAGCCGGGATTGATAGGTACGTGAGGAGTGAGGGGTGAGGCGGAAGGAGTGAGGGGTGAGGCGGAGTCCCCACGCCTATCCCCTCTCCCCTCACGCCTAGGCCCGGCGATTCAGCAAAAAAAGCGCCACCCCGATAAACAGCAGGCTGGGCCCCAGGGCACCGATCGCCGGCGGCACCGCGTAGACCAGGCTGATGGGGCCGAACACCTCGTTGGCTACATAAAAGCCGAAGCCGAACAAAATGCCCATCAGCAGGCGGGCGCCCATGGTCACGCTGCGCAGGGCGCCGAACACGAAGGACGACGCCAGCAGCATCATGGCCACCACCATCACCGGTTGCAGCGCCTTGCGCCAGAACTCCAGGGCGTAGCGACTGCCGTCCTGGCCGTTTTCCTCCAGGTAGGCCCGGTATTCCCACAGGCCGCGCATCGACAGCTCATCCGGATCGATGGACACCACCCCCAGCTTCTCCGGGGTCAGGCTGGAACGCCAGGCCAACGCCGGCTCCCGCTCGGTGGTAATGGCCACCCCGTGGTTGAACAGGGTATGGGTGACGTTGAGCAGTTGCCACTGGTCGTCCCCGTATTCGGCCTGCGCCGCCTGGGTGATACGGCTGAGCTTCATGTCCTCGTCGAAATAATAGAGGGTGACATTGCTCAGGGTGCCGTCGCGCCGGGCCTGGCCGATATTGATATAGGCCTCGGCATCCTTGGCCCAGACCCCGTGTACCGACAACACCACCTGGCCGTTGGAGCGGGACTGGGTGCGCAGGTCATCCGCCGCCAGCTTGGCCACCGGCGCCACGTATTCCCCCACCAGCATGATCAGCAGCATCAAGGGCAGCGCCGTCTTCAGGGCGCTGGTCACGATGTTGAAGCGGGAGCTGCCGGAGGCCTGCATCACCACCAGCTCGCTCGAGCTGGCCAGCTGTCCCAGGCCGATAAGGCCCCCCAGCAGGGCGGCGATGGGGAAAAACAGCACGATTTCCTTGGGCATGGACAGCAGCACGTAGTAGAAGGCCGCCAGCAGGGTATAGCTGCCCTCGCCCACGCTGCGCAATTGCTCCACGTAACGGATGATGGCGGACAACCCCACCAGGACCAGTTCGCACAACAGGATGGACATCAGCACGGTGCGGCCGATGTAACGGTCGAGAATACTGAACATCAGGCGGTTTTGCTCCCTTTGAGTTTTTCCCGGATCCGGTTCCACCAGGCCGTTTCCAGCAGGTTGAGGGGCAACGCCACCAGCAACAGGAACAGCAGCGGCACCGTATAGAGCCCGGGATAGAGCGGCAGGCTACCCGCCTCCACCGCCGAGCGGGCGGCGCTTTGCAGCAGGAAATAGGCGAGGTAGAGCAGGATGGCCGGCAGCAGCTTGGCGTAGCGGCCCTGGCGCGGATTCACCACCGCCAGCGGTACCACCATCAGGGTCAGCACCAGGGCCGACAGGGGCATGGCCAGGCGCCATTGCAGTTCGGTCTGGTCCCGCAACTCGCCGGACCGCCACAAGGCGGCACTGGAGCTGGCCGCCGCCTTGTGCTCCGAGGCGGTCACCTCGGCGGGGCGGATATAGGCGCTGTATTCCTCGAATTCGGCCACGTCGAACTGGCGGTTGCCGGGGCTGCCGCTGTAGCGCCGCCCTTCCTCCAGGGTCAGCCACTGGCCGCCGTTGCGCTCATGGATGCGTCCGCCGTCGGCCACCACCACGCTCGGCGCCTGCTGGGACTGGCCCCGTTGCACCACGAACAGCCGGTTAAGCCGGTCGCCGGCGCTGTCCGGCTTGAGTTCCTCCACGTAGGCCACGATGCGGCCGCCGTCCAGGCTCATAAAGCGGGCCTCGCGCAATACCGCAAAGCCCGGATCCGACTGCACCTGGTCACGGATCTGGTAGATCTGCTCCCTGGACCAGGGATTGAGCCAGAGCGAGTTGACCAGGGACACGCCCATCCAGAACAGGGCGAGGATCAGGGTGGCCCGCATGATCTTGCCCGGCCCCATCCCCACCGCCTTCATCACCGTCATTTCACTCTCGGCATAGAGCCGGCCATGGGCGAACAGCACCCCGATAAAGAGGCTCACCGGCAGCATCAGGGTCGCCATTTCCGGCATGTTGAGCAGCAGCAGCCGGCCCACCAGGGCACCGGGGATCTTGCCGCTGGCCGCCTCGCCCAGCACCTCGATAAAATTCTGGCTGATAAAGATAAGCAGCAAGACGAACAACACGGCCAGTTGTGTCTTCAGGGTTTCCCGAAACAAATAGCGGAATGCAATCACCGTCAATCCCAGTGTAAACTTGTCTTTTTTAATGGAAACGCTTAACAATAAGCGTAAAATCACGATTTTCGTATATTAAGTACGCGAAGATCGGCGCCTTGGCGATGGCCATCATTATCGTTCATCTGGCGCCCATTGTCTTCAGGCTGTAGGAGAATCCATGGAGTTCAGTGTCAAAAGCGGTAGCCCCGAAAAACAGCGCAGCGCCTGCATAGTGGTAGGTGTCTTCGAACCCCGCCGGCTGTCGCCGGTGGCCGAGCAGCTGGACAAGATCAGCGACGGTTACCTCAGTTCCCTGCTGCGCCGGGGCGATCTGGAAGGCAAGGCCGGCCAGATGCTGCTGCTGCACCAGGTGCCCGGTGTGCTGGGCGAACGGGTGCTGCTGGTGGGCTGCGGCAAGGAGCGCGAGCTGGACGAACGCCAGTACAAGCAGATCATCAGAAAGACCATCAGCACCCTGAACGAGACCGGCTCCATGGAGGCGGTGTGCTTCCTCACCGAGCTGCACGTCAAGGGCCGCGACACCTACTGGAAGGTCCGCCAGGCGGTGGAAACCACCCAGGCCTGCCTCTACAGCTTCGACCAGTTCAAGACCAACAAGGCCGAGCCGCGCCGCCCGCTGCGCAAGCTGGTGTTCAATGTGCCCACGCGACGGGAGCTGACCATAGGCGAGCGCGCCATCCAGCACGGCCTGGCCGTGTCCAAGGGCGTGCGCATCTGCCGGGACGTGGCCAACATGCCGCCCAATGTGTGCAACCCGGCCTACCTGGCCTCCCAGGCACGCCAGCTGGCCGACGCCTACGACAACATCAGCACCCGGGTGATCGGCGAGGAAGAAATGGCCGAGCTGGGCATGAACGCCTACCTGGCGGTGGCCCGCGGCTCCCACAACGAAGCCATGATGTCGGTGATCGAATACAAGGGCAACCCGGACCCGGGTGCCCGCCCCATCGCCCTGGTGGGCAAGGGCCTGACCTTCGACGCCGGCGGCATCTCGCTCAAGCCGGCCGACGGCATGGACGAAATGAAGTACGACATGGGCGGCGCCGCCGCGGTGCTGGGTACCATGCACGCCCTGGCCGAACTGCAGTTGCCGGTCAACGTGGTGGCGGTGCTGGCCGGCTGCGAGAACATGCCCGACGGCAACGCCTATCGCCCCGGCGACATCCTCACCACCATGTCCGGCCAGACGGTGGAGATCCTCAACACCGACGCCGAAGGCCGTCTGGTGCTGTGCGACGCCCTGACCTTTATCGAGCGCTTCGAACCGGAAGCGGTGGTGGACGTGGCCACCCTCACCGGCGCCTGCATCATCGCCCTGGGCCACCACACCTCGGGGCTGCTGGCCAACCACAACCCCCTGGCCCACGAGCTGCTCAACGCCTCCGAACAGGCCGGCGACCGGGCCTGGCGCCTGCCCATGGGCGACGAGTACCAGGAGCAGCTGGAAAGCCCCTTCGCCGACATGGCCAACATCGGCGGCCGGCCGGCGGGTACCATCACCGCCGCCTGCTTCCTCAGCCGCTTCACCAAGAAGTACAACTGGGCGCACCTGGACGTGGCCGGCACCGCCTGGAAGAGCGGCAAGGAGAAGGGCGCCACCGGCCGACCGGTGCCGCTGCTGACCCAGTTTCTGTTGAACCGCTCCGGCGTCAACAACGCCGAAGAATGAACATGAACCGGGGCTGTTTCTACCTGCTGCCTGACCATGCCGACGCCACCTTTCTGGAGCGGCTGGTGTGCCGGCTCGCCACCGACTGCTACCGCCAGGGAGAGGGAGTGTTCATCCACACCGCCGACCAGGCCCAGGCCGAAGCCCTGGACGAGCGGCTGTGGCAGCAGGAGCCGGACAGCTTCGTGGCCCACAACCTGCAAGGCGAAGGCCCGCGCCAGGGGGCGCCGGTGGTGATCAGCCCGCAGGCGCCTCACGGCGCCAGGCCGGTGCTGATCAACCTGGCGCCCCAGGCCCCGGCCTTCGCCCGGCGTTTCAGCCGGCTGTATGACTTCGTGCCATCCGACGAGGCCGGCAAGCAGCAGGCCCGTGAACGCTTTAAAGCCTATCGTCAGGCCGGGGTCGAACTGACCACCGAACCTGCACCATCCCAAACTGAAGACGCATAACACCATGGAAAAGACGTTTAATCCCAGCGCCATCGAACAGGCCCTGTACCAGCAATGGGAAAGCAAGGGCTACTTCAAGGCCCACGGCGACACCAGCAAAGATGCCTACAGCATCATGATACCGCCGCCCAACGTGACCGGCAGCCTGCACATGGGCCACGCCTTCCAGGACTCCATCATGGACACCCTGATCCGCTACCAGCGCATGCAGGGCAAGAACACCCTGTGGCAGGTGGGCACCGACCACGCCGGCATCGCCACCCAGATGGTGGTGGAGCGCAAGATCGCCGCCGAAGAGGGCAAGAGCCGCCACGACTACGGCCGCGACGCCTTTATCGACAAGATCTGGGCGTGGAAGAAGGAATCCGGCGGCACCATCACCCGCCAGTTGCGCCGCCTGGGCGCCTCGGTGGACTGGGATCGCGAGCGCTTCACCATGGACGAAGGCCTGTCCAACGCGGTGAAGGAAGTGTTCGTGCGCCTGTACGAGGACGACCTCATCTACCGCGGCAAGCGGCTGGTGAACTGGGATCCCAAGCTGCACACCGCCATCTCCGATCTGGAGGTGGAAAACCGCGAGATGAAGGGCCACATGTGGCACTTCCGCTACCCCCTGGCCGACGGCGTCAAGACCGCCGACGGCAAGGATTACCTGGTGGTGGCCACCACCCGGCCCGAGACCATGCTGGGCGACACCGCGGTGGCGGTAAACCCGGAGGATCCGCGCTATAAGGATCTGATCGGCAAGGACATCATCCTGCCCATCGTCAACCGCCGTATCCCCATAGTGGGCGACGAACACGCCGACATGGAAAAGGGCACCGGCTGCGTCAAGATCACCCCGGCCCACGACTTCAACGACTACGAGGTGGGCAAGCGCCACGGCCTGCCGATGATCAACGTGCTCACCCTCAACGCCGAGATCCGCGACCAGGCCGAGGTGTTCACCACCAAGGGCGAGCCGTCCGACGCCTACGGCGCCGAGCTGCCCGCAGCCTTCCGCGGCTTGGACCGCTTTGAGGCCCGCACCGCCGTGGTGACCGAGCTGGAACAACTGGGCCTGCTCGACGGGGTCAAGGATCACGAGCTGACCGTGCCCTACGGCGACCGGGGCGGCGTGGTGATCGAGCCCATGCTTACCGATCAGTGGTACGTACGCGCCGCGCCCCTGGCCAAGGTGGCCACCCAGGCGGTGGAGGACGGCGACATCCAGTTCGTGCCCAAGCAGTACGAAAACATGTATTTCTCCTGGATGCGCGACATCCAGGACTGGTGCATCTCCCGCCAGCTGTGGTGGGGCCACCGCATCCCCGCCTGGTACGACGACAACGGCCAGGTCTACGTGGGCCGGGACGAGGCCGAGGTGCGCGCCACCCATCACCTTGGCGATGACGTCAGTCTGCGCCAGGACGAAGACGTGCTCGACACCTGGTTCAGCTCGGCGCTGTGGACCTTCTCCACCCTGGGCTGGCCGGAGCGGACCCCGGAGCTCGAGACCTTCCACCCCTCCAGCGTGCTGGTCACCGGCTTCGACATCATCTTCTTCTGGGTGGCGCGCATGATCATGATGACCATGCACTTCATCAAGGACGAGAACGGCAAGCCCCAGGTGCCGTTCAAGACCGTCTACGTCACCGGCCTTATCCGCGACGAGAACGGCGACAAGATGTCCAAGTCCAAGGGCAACGTGCTGGACCCGCTCGACATGATCGACGGCATCGATCTGGAGTCGCTGGTGGCCAAGCGCACCGGCAACATGATGCAGCCCCAGCTGGCCGCCAAGATCGAGAAGAACACCCGCAGGGAGTTCCCCGAGGGCATCGAGCCCCACGGCACCGACGCCCTGCGCTTCACCCTGTGCGCCATGGCCTCCACCGGCCGGGACATCAACTGGGACATGAAGCGCCTGGACGGCTACCGCAACTTCTGCAACAAGCTGTGGAACGCCTCCCGCTACGTGCTGATGAACACCGAGCAGCAGGACTGCGGCCAGAGCGGCGGCGAACTGCAGTACTCCCTGGCGGATCGCTGGATCCAGGCCCAGCTGCAGGCCACCATCCGGGACGTGCGCGCCGCGCTCGACGGCTACCGCTTCGACCGGGCCGCCAACGCGCTCTACGAGTTTATCTGGAACCAGTTCTGCGACTGGTACCTGGAGCTGACCAAGCCGGTGCTGTGGCACGGTTCCGAGGCCGAGCAGCGCGCTACCCGCAAGACCCTGATCGAGGTGCTGGAAACCCTGCTGCGCCTGGCCCACCCCATGATCCCCTTTATCACCGAGGAGATCTGGCAGCGGGTGGCCCCGCTCGCCGGCCGCGCCGGCGACAGCATCATGCTGGCCGCCTACCCGCAAGCCGATGCGGCGCTGGAAGACGAGCAGGCGATGGCGGATCTGGAGTGGGTGAAGCGCTTTATCGTGTCCATCCGCAACCTGCGCGCCGAGATGAACATCCCCCCCGGCCAGGGGCTGAACGTGCTGCTGCGCCCGGCCGGGGACGACGCCCGCCGCGCCACCGACAACGACGCCTTCCTCAGGGCCATGGCCAAGCTCGACAGCATCACCCTGCTGGCCGCCGATGAAGAAGCACCGGTGTCCACCAAGCAGTTGATCGGCGACACCGAGCTGCTGCTACCGATGGCGGGACTTATCGACAAGGACGCGGAGCTTTCACGCCTGCAGAAGGAGCTCGACAAGGTCGGCGGTGAAATCAAGCGGCTGGAAGGCAAGCTGAACAACCAGGGCTTCGTCGCCAAGGCCCCCGCCGAGGTGGTGGCCAAGGAGCAGGAGAAGCTGGCCGACTACCAGGCCACCCTGGCCAAGCTGCAGGCCCAGCGCGAGCAGATAGCGAGCCTCTGATTACCTCACCCTGGACCATAAAGCGCCCGCCGATGGGCGCTTTTTATTTGGCCCGATACACTTAGGGTCTGGATCCCTGCCGCGGAGCCGCCTTATGCGCCTCGTCCATCTCAGCCTGCTGGCCCTGCTGCTGACCGCCTGTGGCGGCCCGGCGAGCACGGCCCCCCTCCGGTCCGGCACCACCATGGCGCCCCTATCCCCGCCGGCTACCGGGCTGTCCGGCCCCGGCGTGCTCACCCAGG
>NZ_NMUO01000053.1 GCF_002237365.1 Zobellella denitrificans | reverse complement strand
GTTTTTCCAGGAAACCCCGCCAGCAGGCCAGCGACAACTGGCTCAAGCGAGTCAGTTGGCTGGTGCTGCTCGGCCTGGCCGCCTCCTCCTGCTGGATGACCGGCTCCAGGGTTCGCTCCATGTAATTGGCGCCGCTGTCCTGCCACCACCAGTACACCAGGGAGGCGACCAGGCCGAGCAGCACCAGCCAACTGACTCGCTTGAGCCAGTTGTCGCTGGCCTGCTGGCGGGTTTTCCTGGAAAAACTCTGCATGGGCGCGGCGGCCTTTATCTGTTCGACCCCGCTCATGCCGTCGAAGGCGGCCAGGGCTTCCTGCTCCCTGACGCCCACCAGCTTGGCATAAGCCTTGACGTAGCCACGCAGGAAGGTCACCGCCACCCCGGCCTTGTACTGATCGCTGTCGATCGATTCGATCACCGCCAACCGCAGATTCAGCCTGCGGGCCACCTCGGCCTGGGTCCATCCCCTGGCCTCCCGGGCATGACGCAACAAGGCGCCGGGACCGGCCGTTACCACTGCTTCAGCCTGGGGCTGCTGTTCTGCTTCGTTAATAGTCATTTGCTAGGAATCGCCTGGCCTGTTCTGAATCCGGAAATAATCGTACCAGCTCGGCGCCGGCCACCTGGGCTTGTGCCACCCGGCCCTGCGCTTGTGCGGTACGCACTGTCAACCATAAACTCTGTGGACTGGGCAAATGCTCGCGCCGGTAGCGCGCCAGGTAATCGAGCGCCCCCGCCTGATCCCCAAACTCCGCCGCCAGCTCGGCCGCCCCCAGCAGGGATCTCGGCCTGGACGGACTGTATTCCAGGGCCCGCCGGAAATAGTCGAGCGCCGCCTGGGACTTATTGTTCTGCCTGGCGCAGAGGGCCGCGTTCTCAAAGGTATCCGCCACCTGCACATAACCGGGCACCGTTACCGCCTTCCTAAACATGACATCCGCTTCGTCGAAACGTTCCCGCCCACACAGAAAAACGCCGTAATTGTTGAGCCCATCGCCATGATTCGGCGACAGTTTCAGCACCTGACGGTAACTTTTCTCGGCCAGCTCGAATTCGGACACGGACTGGTAGAAATAGGCCTGGGCGAGGTGGACATCCGGATTGCGGGGATCCTGGGACAGGGCCCGGTCGATATTGAACTTGGCCTGCTCCCGGTCGCCCCGCCGCAGGTATTCCAGCCCCAGGTTCATCCGGGTCATGGCCGCATCCGACGGGGTGAACACCGGCTCGCGGGAAGCTCTGCCGTCGGCCAGGTAGGTGGTCTCGCTGACACAGCCCCCCAGCATCCCCGTTATCAGTATCGCCGCCGGCAGTTTGAGCTTCTGCATTCCCTGGTTGCACCCATGGTTTTTCTTTAAACCATTGTGACGGATATGCTTTGCTCCTGCATCCGTTTTTTCAGGGTGCGCTTGGTCCGGTCGATGACATCGCCCACCAATTGACCACAGGCGGCGTCGATGTCGTCGCCCCGGGTCTTGCGGATGGTCACGGTATTGCCGTACTGCATCAGTACCTTGTTGAAGCGGTCGATGCGGCTGTTGCTCGGCTTGCCGTAGGGGTTGCCCGGGAAGGGATTGAAGGGGATCAGGTTGATCTTGCAGGGCAGGTCCTTCAACAGCTGGGCCAGCTCGTGGGCGTGCTGCATGTCGTCGTTGACGTGATCGAGCAGCACGTATTCTATGGTCACCTTGCCCTGGTTGGCATTGGACTTGGCGATATAGCGCCTGACGCTGTCCAGCAGGGTGGCGATGTCGTACTTGTCGTTGATCGGCATGATCTCGGAGCGCAAGCGGTCATTGGGCGCATGCAGGGAGACCGCCAGGGCCACGTCTATCATGTCGCCGAGCTTGTCCAGCGCCGGCACCACGCCGGAGGTGGACAGGGTCACCCGCCGCTTGGACAGGCCGAAGCCGTAATCCTCCAGCATCAGCCGCATGGCCGGCACCACATTGGTCAGGTTGAGCAGGGGCTCGCCCATGCCCATCATCACCACGTTGGTGATGGGACGGCGCCCGGTGTCCTTGCTGAACCCCACCCGGCTGGCGGCACGCCACACCTGGCCGATGATTTCGGACACCTTGAGGTTGCGGTTGAAGCCCTGCTGGGCGGTGGAGCAGAACTTGCAGTCCAGGGCGCAGCCCACCTGGGAAGAAACGCACAGGGTGGCCCTGTCCCCATCGGGGATATAGACGGTTTCCACCTCCTGGCCGCCGACCTGCATGGCCCACTTGATGGTGCCGTCGGCGGACTTCTGCTCCCGGCTGATCTCGGGGGCGCGGATCTCGGCCCGCTCGGCCAGCTTGCCGCGCAACGCCTTGTTGATGTTGGTCATCTGCTCGAAGTCGTCGCAACCGAAGTGATAGATCCATTTCATCACCTGATCGGCACGGAACGGCTTCTCGCCCAGTTCATTGAAGAACTCGCGCATGCCGTCACGATCCAGATCCAGCAGGTTTATTTTTGTCTCACTCATCGGTTGCCTCTCGCGTTTTGACCAGAGCCCACAGGGCGCGAAATTGTACAGAGTTTAGCATCCGGTTGCCAGTGCTACCGCCCCGGCGACCGGACCGGCCGGCCATGAAAAAAGGAGCCGAAGCTCCTTTTTTGCCGGGGCGCGCGACGCTTAGCGGGTGCGCGGGCAGATTTCTTCGTCGCTGAAGAAATAGGCGATTTCGCGGGCGGCGGAAGCGGCGGCATCGGAGCCGTGCACGGCGTTTTCGTCGATGCTGTTGGCGTAGTCGGCGCGCAGGGTGCCGGCCAGGGCGTCGGCCGGGTTGGTGGCGCCCATGATCTCGCGGTTGCGACGCACGGCGTCTTCACCTTCCAGTACCTGTACCATCACCGGGCCGGAAGTCATGAAATCGACCAGGGCCTTGAAGAAGGGACGCTCGCTGTGCTCGGCGTAGAAGCCTTCGGCCTGCTCGCGGCTCAGGTGAACCATCTTGGCGGCGACGATCTTCAGGCCGGCCGCTTCGAAGCGCTGGTAAATGGCACCGATCAGGTTCTTGGCGACGGCATCAGGCTTGATGATGGAGAAAGTACGTTCGAGAGCCATGTGTGTTCCTTTAAAGTAAACGGGCTAGGTAAAAACGGGCCGAATTATACGTAAAGCCCGCTCAAGTTAACACTCTTGTTCAGCATTTTTATTGCATAGGGGCAACATAATGTACTGCCTCAGCCCTACGGCTCCAGCAGCAGCCGCGCCAGGGTACGCAGGCCCAGGGCGGTGCCGCCCGCGGACCAGTCCGCATCGGCGCTGTTGCGGTAGGCGGCGGCCAGATCGAAGTGCAGCCAGCCCCTCCCCTCGTTGGGCACGAAGCGGGACAAAAAGCCGGCGGCGTTGGAGGCGCCGCCCGGGCCGCCGCCCTTCACCGGCCGGCTGTTGGCGGTATCCGCGTAGGCCGAGGGGCACTGTTCCCGGTGCCAGGGCGCCAGCGGCAGCTGCCACAGGGGTTCCTGCTCCTGCCCGGCCAGATCCAGGGCCCGCTGCGCCAGCCCCTGATCCAGGGCGAAGAGGGCGTTGTACTCCTGGCCCACCGCCATCACGGCGGCGCCGGTGAGGGTGGCCGCGTCGATGATGAGCGGCGCCCCCGTCTCCCCCGCCGCCAGCAGGCCGTCGGCCAGCACCAGCCGGCCCTCGGCGTCGGTGTTGACGATCTCCACCGTCACCCCGTTCCGGTAGGCAAGGATATCGCCCAGCTTGTAGGCATGGCCGGAGATCAGGTTTTCGGCGCAGCACAGGAACAGCTTGACCCGCTTGTCCAGGCCGCTCAGCATGGCCAGGCCCAGGGCGCCGGTGACCAGGGCCGCCCCGCCCATGTCGCCCTTCATGTGCAGCATGCCTTCGGAGGCCTTGATGGAATAGCCGCCGGAGTCGAAGGTGATGCCCTTGCCCACCAGGCAGGCGGCCACCGGCGCCTTGCGATCCCCGGTGGGGTTGAAGTCAAGCTCCAGCAGCGCCGGCTCACGGTCGCTGCCCCGGCCGACCTCGTAGATGCCGACGAAGCCCGCCTCGCGCAGCGCCTCGCCCTTGAGGATGCGGTGGCTGATCCGGCTGGGCGCCAACTCGGTGAGGAAGCTGGCCGCCTCCACCGCCAGGGCCACCGGGCTCAGTTGCTCGGGGGTGGCGTTGGTCTGGGCCCGCACCCAGCGGGCGCAGCGCAGGCGGGCGTCGAGCAGCCGGTGCTGCTCTCCATCCTCGCCCGCCCAGTGCAGCTCGCCTTCGTCCTTGCTGCTCATCCAGCCCAGGGCGAAGGCCCATTGCTGTTCGCTGCTCCAGTCGCCGGCCAGTTGCGCCCGCCGCACGCCCTGGGCGTGCAGCCGGCGGCCGGCCCGCTGGATGCGGCGCAGCGGCAAGGGGCCCAGATGCACAGTTGCACTCTGCTCGCCGTAGCTCAACAGGGCACCTTCGCCCCAGGCCTCGGCGGCGGGGGCCGCGCTCAGGCTGACCTTCAGCATAGTCCCTCCTCCCCGCAGACCCGGGCGAGCACGGCGGCGATGGTGCGCACGCCGTGCCCCTTGCCGCCGGTGGCCCAGAGATCGTTGGCCGCCTTCTGGTAAGAACCCGACAAGTCCATATGCACCCAGTTGCGCCCCTGCTCAGGCACGAAGCGGGACAGGAAGGCGGCGGCGGTGGAGGCGCCGGCCATGCCCTCGCCGCCGTGCACATTGGCCATGTCGGCGAAGGCGGAGCCGAGCTGGCCCAGATGGAAGGGCTCCAGGGGCAGTTGCCAGGCCTTCTCGTATTCGTCCCGGGCGGCCCGCACCGTGGCCTGAGCCAGCTCGTCGTTCATGCTGAACACGGCGTTGTAGTCCCGGCCCAGGGCCATCTTGGCCGCCCCGGTGAGGGTGGCCGCGTCCAGGATGAAGGGCGCGCCGGTCTCGCTCGCCGCCAGCAGGCCGTCGGCCAGCACCAAACGGCCCTCGGCGTCGGTGTTGAGGATCTCGACGGTGACGCCGTTCTTGTAGGTAAGGATGTCGCCCAGCTTGTAGGCGTGGCCGGACACCAGGTTCTCGGCGCAGCACAGGAACAGCTTGACCCGCTTGCCCAGGCCGCGCTGGATGGCCAGGGCCAGGGCGCCGGTCACGGTGGCGGCGCCGCCCATGTCGGACTTCATCACCGCCATGCCGTCGGAAGGCTTGATGCTGTAGCCGCCGGAGTCGAAGGTGATGCCCTTGCCCACCAGGCAGGCCGCCACCGGAGCACCGGCATCACCGGTGGGGTTGAAGTCGAGCTCGAGCAGGGTGGGCGGCCGCTCGCTGCCCCGGCCCACCTCGTAGATGCCCACATAGCCGAGATCCTTGAGTTGCTCGCCGCTGTAGATGCGGTAGCTCACCGCCTCGGGCGCCAGGGCCTGGAGGAACTTGCCGGCTTCGGTGGCCAGCGCGGCCGGGTAAATGTCTTCCGGGGTGCCGTTGATCATCTCCCGCACCCAGCGGCAGGCCCGCTCCCGGGCCTCCAGCTCGGCCCGCTCCTCGGGCGAGGTGGTGCCAAAGTCGAGTTGCTGTCCACCCTTAGCGTTGTAGAAGCCCTGGGCGAAGGCCCAGCGGCTTTCCAGGGACCAGTCCTCGCCGGCCAGCGCCACCTGTTTGATGCCCATGGCATCGAGCTTGCGCCCCGCCTGCTGGGCCTTCTGCACCAGCGCGGCGGCGTCGGTAACGTGGACCCGGGCCTCGTCGTCCCGGAAACTCAACAGCGCCTTGTCGCCCCAGTGGGCGGCGGCGGCTTCATGACTCAGTATGACCTTCATGGTTGCGGGCATAACACTTCCTTAATTCTGTTGACAGAAAACGGAAAAAGCCACAGTCGGACTGTGGCTTGAAAAAGCTGGAAGCTGGAAGCTTACGTTTATTCGTATTCATCCATCCAGGCCATGATCACGGCCTCGAGGATGCGTTCGTTGGAATGGGCAGGATCGTCATCGAAGTCTTCCAGCTCGCAGATCCACTGGTACAGATCGGTAAAACGCACCGTCTTGGGATCCGTGTCCGGATAGGCTTCCAGCAGCGCCAGGGCGATTTCCCGGCTGTCTATCCACTTCAGACTCATACCCCCTCCCCGGTCAGTGACCTTCGGATACCATGTTCACCGTATATTTGGGGATCTCCACCACCAGATCCTCGTCGGCGACCCTGGCCTGGCAGCCGAGCCGGGATTCCGGCTCCAGCCCCCAGGCCTTGTCCAGCATATCATCCTCCAGCTCGCTGCTTTCTTCCAGCGAGTCGAAGCCCTCGCGCACTATCACATGACAGGTGGTGCAGGCGCAGGATTTTTCACAGGCGTGCTCGATGGCGATGCCGTTGCGCAGGGCCACGTCCAGCACGGTTTCACCTTGCTTGGCCTCCACCGCGGCCCCTTCGGGGCACAACTCGGTATGAGGCAGAAAAACAATCTTTGGCATTATTACACCTTATCAACACGTTGTCCGGCAAGTGCCTTGCGAATGGATGCATCCATCCGGCGAGACGCAAATTCGGCGGTTTCTTTATCGGTTTTCTCTATCGCCTGCTTGATCGCCTCGGGGTCGTCGCCCCCGGCACTGCGCTGCAGGGATTCGATGGCGGCCACTATCCCGGCCCGCTCCTGCTCGTCGAGCAGCTCGTCGCCGTCGGCCTGCAGGGCGCTGAGGATGTTCTCTATCACCCGGGCGGCCTCCACCTTCTGCTCCGCCAGCATGCGGGCGGCGATGTCCTCCCTGGCATGCTCGAAGGAGGCCTTCAGCATGCTGGCGATATCGTCTTCCTTCAGGCCGTAGGAGGGCTTGACCTCTATGCTGGCGTGCACCCCGGAGGATTTCTCCATGGCGCTGACCGACAGCAGGCCGTCCGCGTCCACCTGGAAGGTGACCCGGATATGGGCGGCGCCGGCCGCCATGGGGGGGATGCCGGTGAGGGTAAAGCGGGCCAGGGAGCGACAATCCGCCACCAGCTCCCGCTCGCCCTGCACCACGTGGATGGCCATGGCGGTCTGGCCATCCTTGAAGGTGGTGAATTCCTGGGCCCGGGCCACGGGAATGGTGGTGTTGCGCGGTATGATTTTTTCCACCAGGCCGCCCATGGTCTCGAGCCCCAATGACAGGGGGATGACGTCGAGCAGCAGCATCTCGCTGTCGGGCTTGTTGCCGATCAGCACGTCGGCCTGGATGGCGGCCCCGATGGCCACCACCTTGTCCGGATCCAGGCTGGTCAGGGGCTCGCGGCCGAAGAAGTCGCCTACCCGGCTGCGTACCAGCGGTACCCGGGTGGAACCGCCCACCATCACCACCTGCAGCACCTCTGCCGCCGTCACGCCGGCGTCCTTCAGGGCCCGGCGGCAGGCCAGCAGGGTCTTGTTGACCCAGGGCTGGATCAGGGCGTCGAACTCGGCCCGGGTCAGTTCCCCCCGCCAGCCTTCCCACTCGACCGTCACGCTGTCGCTGTCGGTCAGCGCCTGCTTGGCGGCACAGGCCGCGTCCAGCAGGTTGCGCTGCTGGGTCGGGGTCAGTTCGCCGACAGCGGCCCGGCCCTGGATCCAGTCGGCCAGGGCATGGTCGAAGTCGTCGCCGCCCAGGGCGGAGTCGCCACCGGTGGCCAGTACCTCGAACACGCCCCGGTGCAGCCGCAGTATGGAGATGTCGAAGGTGCCGCCGCCGAGATCGTAAACCGCGATCACCCCCTCCTGGCCCGAGTCCAGGCCGTAGGCGATGGCGGCGGCGGTGGGCTCGTTGAGCAGCCGCAGCACTTCGAGGCCGGCCAGCCGGGCCGCGTCCTTGGTGCCCTGGCGCTGGGCGTCGTCGAAGTAGGCGGGCACGGTGATCACCGCGCCCTGGATGGGGTTGCCCAGGCTGGCTTCGGCGCGGGTGGCCAGGGCCTTGAGGATCTCGGCCGAGACCTGCACCGGATTGACCGGGCCCTGCACGGTGTCGAGTTCGACCAGACCGTCATGATCACGGAAAGCGTAGGGCAGCTTGGCCCGGGGCACGTCCGCCAGGGCCTTGCCCATCAGCCGCTTGACCGAGACGATGGTGTTTTGGGGATCGAGTTCGGCGTCTCGCTTGGCCTCGTGCCCGACCCGGAGGCCGTCTTCCAGGTAGTGCACCACCGAGGGCAGCAGTTCACGCCCCTGATCGTCGGGCAGCGTTTCGGCCAGGCCGCTGCGCACCACCGCCACCAGGGAATTGGTGGTGCCCAGATCGATACCGACCGCCCATTTGTGTTCGTGCGGGGCCGCGCTCTGGCCCGGTTCGGATATTTGTAATAATGCCATGGAGTTCAGAGTTCCTGCTGCGCGTCTTCCAGCCGCTCGAGTTCGGCGTGCAGCTTGGTCATGAATTTGAGTTTGCGTACCGCGTCGGCGGCGGCGTCCCACTGGCCGGTGTCCAGCTGCCGTTCAAGTTCCCCGAACAGCTCGGCCGATACCTGGGCCAGCTCCCGGTCGAAGGCCAGGATGGCGCCGAAGACGTCATCTGCCCCGGGAATGGCCTCGAGCTGCTCGCGCCACTCCATCTGCTGCATCAGGAACAGGGGATCCTTCAGGGTCTGCTGTTCGGCACGGATATCGGTGCCGTGGAGGGAGAGCAGGTACTCGGCGCGGGCCAGGGGCTGCTTCAGGGTGGTGAAGGCGTCGTTGATCTGGGCCGCGCGCTGCACCGCCTGCAGGCGCTCCCGCTCGGGGCGGGAGGCAAACTTGTCGGGATGGAACTGCATCTGCAGCTGGCGGTAGGTATCGGACAGCGTCTGGGTATCGAGTGCGAATTGCTCCGGCAGGCCAAACAGCTCGAAATAGTTCATGCCGGCATCCTTAAACGTTGAAGCTTTCGCCGCAGCCACATTCCCCGTTGACGTTGGGGTTGTTGAACTTGAAGCCTTCGTTGAGGCCTTCCTTCACGAAGTCGAGCTCGGTGCCGTCCAGGTACACCAGGCTCTTGCTGTCGACGATCACCTTTACCTCGCCGTGTTCGAAGACCTGATCGCCTTCGGCCAGCTCATCCACGAATTCCAGCACATAGGCCAGGCCGGAGCAGCCGGACGTCTTCACGCCCAGGCGCAGGCCGATGCCCTTGCCCCTGTTGTCCAGGAAATTCCGCACCCGTTGGGCCGCCGCGTCGGTAATGGTAATCGCCATGCTTGCTCCGCCTTACGCCAGGTTCTTCTTTTTCTTGTAATCGTCGATCGCCGCCTTGATGGCGTCTTCCGCCAGGATGGAGCAGTGGATCTTCACCGGCGGCAGGGCCAGTTCTTCGGCGATGTCGGTATTCTTGATGCTCGCCGCCTCGTCCAGGCTCTTGCCCTTGACCCACTCGGTGATCAGCGAGCTGGAGGCGATGGCGGAGCCACAGCCGTAGGTCTTGAACTTGGCGTCTTCGATGATGCCGTCGTCATTGATCTTGAGCTGCAGCTTCATCACGTCGCCGCAGGCCGGGGCACCGACCATGCCGGTGGCCACGTTGGGATCGTTCTTGTCGAAACCGCCCACGTTGCGGGGGTTCTCGTAGTGGTCAATTACTTTTTCGCTGTAAGCCATGATGTAAAACTCCTCACCAATCCTTTAATCCGTTAGACACCCTTAATGGTGTACCCACTCAACTTTTTCCAGATCCACGCCGTCCTTGAACATCTCCCACAGGGGGGACATCTCGCGCAGGCGGCCGATGGCCTCGTTGACCAGGCGGACGGCGTAATCGATCTCTTCCTCGGTGGTAAAACGGCCGATGCTGAAGCGGATGGAGCTGTGCGCCAGCTCGTCGTTCAGCCCCAGGGCACGCAGTACGTAGGACGGCTCCAGGCTGGCGGAGGTACAGGCCGAGCCGGAAGACACCGCCAGATCCTTGAGCGCCATCATCAGGGACTCGCCTTCCACATAGGCGAAGCTGATGTTGAGGATGCCGGGCACCCGCTGCTCCAGGTCGCCGTTGACATAGACTTCCTCGATATCCTTCACGCCCTGGTAGAGGCGGTCGCGCAGGGCGCGGATGCGCTCACCCTCGGCGGCCATTTCTTCCCTGGCGATGCGGAAGGCCTCGCCCATGCCCACTATCTGGTGGGTGGCCAGGGTGCCGGAGCGCATGCCGCGCTCGTGGCCGCCGCCGTGCATCTGGGCTTCGAGCCGCACCCGCGGCTTGCGGCAGACGTAGAGGGCACCGATGCCCTTGGGGCCGTAAATCTTGTGGGCGGACAGGGACAGCAGGTCGATGTTCATGTCCTGCACGTCGATGGCTATCTTGCCGGCGCTCTGGGCGGCATCCACATGGAACATGATCTTGCGGCTGCGGCACAGCTCGCCGATGGCCTTGACGTCCTGGATCACGCCGGTTTCGTTGTTCACGTGCATGATGCTCACCAGTATGGTGTCGTCACGCATGGCGTTTTCGATCTGCTCCAGGGTGAACAGGCCGTTGGACTGGGGCTCGAGGTAGGTGACCTCGAAACCTTCCCGCTCCAGCTGGCGGCAAGGGTCCAGGACCGCCTTGTGCTCGGTCTTGGAGGTGATGATGTGCTTGCCCTTCTTGCCGTAGAAGTTGGCGATACCCTTGATGGCCAGGTTGTCGGACTCGGTGGCGCCGGAGGTGAACACGATCTCGCGCGGGTCGGCGTTGATCAGCTCCGCCACCTGGTTGCGGGCCACGTCCACCGCCTCTTCCGCCTGCCAGCCGAAGCGGTGCGAGCGGGAAGCCGGGTTACCGAAAATACCGTCGAGGGTAAGGCATTGCATCATTTTTTCGGCAACGCGAGGGTCCACCGGGCAGGTCGCCGCATAGTCGAGATAAATGGGCAGTTTCATCATATTCTCCGTTCCAACGCTGCCCTGTTCGGCAGTCTTGTCATCGACATATTAAAGTTGAACCTTCAGGCTCACTTCGTGCTGCTCGGGCTCGGCCAGAGTCAACAGGCTCAGATTGCTGTCTTGCTGCTCGGAAATCCGCCGGACGTCCTTCTGGCTGACCAGTTCCGCCAGGCTGATACCGTCGAGAAAATTACTGATCCGATCACTGAGGGCGCACCAGAGGGAGTGGGTCAGGCACTGGCTGCCGCTGTGGCAGTCGCCCTTGCCCTGGCACTTGGTGGCATCCACCGACTCGTCGACGGCGGCGATCACCGCCCCCACCGAGATGGCCGAGGCCTGCATGCCCAGCAGATAGCCGCCACCGGGTCCGCGCACGCTGCTGACCAGGCCCTGCTTGCGCAGCCGGGCGAACAGCTGTTCGAGGTAAGACAGGGAAATGCCCTGACGCTCGGAGATGTCGGCCAGGGATACCGGACCGGTATCGGCATGCAATGCCACATCCAGCATGGCGGTCACCGCGTAACGCCCTTTTGATGTCAGTCTCATGTAATTGAACCGTTTCCAGACATGGCGTCAGGGTGTCATACCCGAGTGTTTCAGTCAAGTATTTGTCCTACCAAAACAGTCAGCTATTGGATTCCCGCTGCTTTTGCCGGCGCTGCACCGAGGTCAGGATGCCGCGCAGTATGTTCAGCTCATGGGACTCGGGCCTGGCCCGGTTGAACAGCCGGCGCAGCTTGGTCATCACCTGTCCGGGGTGCGGCTTGATGATAAAGCCGGTGTCCAGCAGGGTCTGCTCCAGATGCGCGTAAAACCGTTCCAAATCCGCCGACAGCGGGTATTCCTGCTCCGCCACCGGATGGGAGTCCCGGGCCAGCCAGGCCATGCGCACTTCGTAGCTCAGCGTCTGCACCGCCATCGCCAGGTTGAGCGAACTGTATTCCGGATTGGCGGGGATGGCCACATGGTAGTGACACTGCTGCAACTCCTCGTTGCTCAGCCCGGTGCGCTCCCGGCCGAACACCAGCGCCACCCGGTGCCGGGGCGCCTCGGCCATGGCCTTTTCGCCGGCCTCGCGGGCATCGAGCATGGGCCAGGACCAGGTCCGGGAGCGGGCGCTGGTGCCGATCACCAGGCCGCAATCGGCCACCGCCTCGGCCAGGGTCGGCACTATGCGGGCATTGGCCAGGATGTCGCTGGCGCCGGCGGCCAGGGCCACCGCCTGGCCGTCGGGCGGGCTGACCGGATCGACCAGGCACAGATCCCCCAACCCCATGGTCTTCATGGCGCGGGCGGCCGAGCCGATGTTGCCGGTGTGGGAGGTGTTCACCAGCACGATGCGTATTTGCTCAAGCATATCCACTTGGTCCAACAGTGCTTAAGGCGCCGGATTCTAGCACAGTCGCGGTGCGGGATCAGGTGTTATCCTGCAGCCCGGCACCGGCTTTGGGAGCGGGCGCACGTCCGGCCTGGGCCAGCACCGTCGCCAGCAGCCGCAACAGGCGCTGCAGCCAGGGGGGCTGGCGGCCCGGCTCCAGCCGGTCGAGCAGGTTCTTGCACTCCAGCCCCAGCTCGGTGTCGCCGGTGATCAACAACCGGCGCTGGAAGAACAGGGTGTCCGGATCCCGCTCGCCGGCGCTGAGGCGGATAAGATCGTTCAGGGCACAGCGGATCACCACGTCGGCCTCGCTGTCCCGCAGCAGGGTAAGGCGCCCCCCGGCATAGCCCAGGTTCAGCCGGTAGTCCAGATCCGGCACCCACAGCTGCAGGCAACGGTGCGCCAGGAAATCCAGTTCGCCGTCCTTGATGGGCTCGGCCAGCCCGCGGTTGAGCAGGGCTTCCAGCAGCGGCGTCTGCAGCCGGTGGGGCAGGTAACGCAAGGGGGGACGCAGCAGGGCCGGCCCCCGCTCGCTCAGGGTCCGGCATAACAGGGGCAACATAACGGGCTCCTCTCGGTTGATTGACAATAAATAACTGTTCCTAATAGTGCTACATCGACCGGGCCCCGCACGCAGACTCGCCGTGAGGACATGACACTCACTGTTTCAGCCTGCTGCGAACATTCACTGGATATTCGGCCAGGCTGAAACCGCTCGTCACGGCGAGCAAGCTCGCCCCCTGGGGGCTCCGCCGCGCCATCCCTGGCGCGGAGGGTCTGCTTAGCGGAACCCAGTCGCTTCCGGTAGTGATCTACCATTCGGAACAGTTAGTTATCTTCTGACCCTTTCTCGGCGTCGGCCACAGGGCCTTGTCCAGGGGCAAAGGCATATCAAAGCAGGCTACGGACAAGGTCGTCCTGCGCCAAATCAAATCACGGCTGTTTTGTTTCAAATCAAATGCCGGTTATGCATCCCTGCTTAGACTGACCGCCTTGTAAACCGGAGTGAACGCTATGGAACTACTCTGTCCCGCCGGCAGCCTGCCGGCGCTGAAGGCGGCCGTCGACCAGGGCGCCGACGCCGTCTATATCGGCTTCAAAGACCAGACCAACGCCCGCCATTTCGCCGGCCTCAACTTCACCGAGCGCGGCCTGCGCGAGGGCGTGGACTACCTGCGCCGGCACGGCCGCAAGCTGCATGTGGCCATCAACACCTTCGCCCACCAGGGTAATGAAGCGCTCTGGCAGGGCGCCGTGGATCAGGCCGTGGCCCTGGGCGCCGACGCCCTGATCATCGCCGATACCGCCATCCTGGCCTATGCCGCCCGCACCTATCCCCAGGCGGAGCTGCACCTGTCGGTGCAGGCCAGCGCCACCAACGCCGCCGCCATCCGCTTTTTCCGGGACAACTTCAAGGTCCGGCGAGTGGTGCTGCCGCGGGTGCTCTCCATCCAGCAGGTACGCCAGATAGCCAAAGACACCGACGCCGAACTGGAGGTGTTCGCCTTCGGCAGCCTGTGCATCATGGCCGAGGGGCGCTGCTACCTCTCCTCCTACCTCACCGGAGAGAGCCCCAATACGGTGGGCGCCTGCTCCCCGGCCCGCTTTGTACGCTGGGAGGAGCAAGGCGAACAACTGGAATCGCGCCTGAACGGCGTGCTGATCGACCGCTTCGCCGAAGGCGAACAGGCCGGCTACCCCACCCTGTGCAAGGGCCGTTTCGAGGTGGATGGCAAGCGCTTCCATACCCTGGAAGAGCCCACCAGCCTCAATACCCTGAGTCTGATCCCCGATCTGGCCCGGCTGGGGGTGAAGTCGGTCAAGATAGAGGGCCGCCAGCGCAGCCCCGCCTACGTGGCCGAAGTCACCCGGGTCTGGCGCCAGGCCCTGGATGCCTACCTCGCCACGCCCGAAGGCTATGCGGTACGGCCGGCCTGGACGCAGCGGCTCGACGGGGTCTCCGAAGGCAGCCAGACCACCCTGGGCGCCTATCATCGCAAATGGCAATAGGAGCAGACATGCAACTTCATCTCGGACCCCTGCTGTTCTTCTGGCCCAGGGCACAGGTCGAGGATTTCTACCAGGCCGCCCTGGCCACCCCCTGCCGACGCCTCTACCTGGGCGAAACCGTCTGTCCCAAGCGCCGGGAGCTGAAAACCGCCGACTGGCTTGACCTGGCCCGGGAGCTCTCCGCCGCCGGCAAGGAGGTGGTGCTGTCCACCCTGGCGCTGATCCAGGCGCCGGCGGAGCTGCTCACCATCAAAAAGCTGTGCGAACAGGGCGAGCTGCAGATAGAAGCCAACGATCTCGGGGCGGTGCAGCTGGCCCATGAGCACCGCCTGCCCTTCGTCGGCGGGCCGGCGCTCAATGTTTACAACCTGGAGACACTGCGGCTGCTGCTGGACAAGGGCATGACCACCTGGGTACCGCCGGTGGAGCTGTCCCGCGCCTGGCTGTGGGACATCCACCGGGCGGCGGAGGCAGCAGGCCTGCGTGCCCGCTTCCAGCTCGAGGTGTTCGGCTACGGCTACCTGCCCCTGGCCTATTCGGCGCGCTGTTTCACGGCCCGGGCGGAAAACCGGCCCAAGGACGAGTGCGAGCTGGTATGCATCAACTATCCCAGTGGCCGCCAGGCCAACACCCAGGAAGGCCAGCCGGTGTTCAACCTCAACGGTATCCAGACCCAGTCGGGCTACTGCTACAACCTGATCAACGAGGTACCGGGCATGAACGGCTGGGTGGACGCGGTGCGCATCAGCGCCCACAGCCGCGACTGCCTGGAGTGGATAGGACGCTTTGCCGAGCAGGCCGGGCAGCCCCGCCCCTACCGGCTGGCTTCCCGCTTCTGCAACGGCTACTGGAACCAGTTGCCGGGCATGGAGTGGCTGCCGTCGCCGGCAGGGATGGAGGTGGAATAAGGAAAGGGGGCGCAGGCCCCCTCTGCTATCGCCGCAGCCGGGCCTGTTCGCCGATAAGATCCAGCTCCAGCAGGGAATAGCGGTGTTCGACGAAGTCGTAGATGTTGGTGGCCAGGGCCAGCTTGAAATACACCGCCGCCTGGTCCGGCTGGCCGTTGCGCTGGGCCTGTTTGGCGAGATAGAAATAGGCCTCGCACAGCCGCTCGGCCAGCTCCTGGTTGTCCGCGCTTTCTTCCGATATGCGGTTGAGCAGTTGCTCGTCGCTCACTTCGCCGAGGTAGACACCGACGATATCCCAGGCCCACTCCTCGGTGGCATATTGCTGGCGGTGCGCGGCCAATTGCTCGAGCGCCGCCCGGGGATCAATCTGCTCCAGCGCCAGATACCACCACAGCAGGCGGTAGGGGTCGCCCGGGTCCTCATCCAGGAAGATTTTCAGATCCCGCGCCGCCAGCCCGGGCCGGCCGCCGTAATAGAGGGCGATGCCCCGGTTGAGGTTGGCATAGGCATAGTCGGGGGCCAGCTCCAGCGCCGAGTCGAACGCCTCGTAGGCCTCGTCGAACTCCTGGTTCTGGGTCAGGTAGACGCCGTTGAGGTTGTAGGCGTCGGCGAAGTCGGGCCGCTCGCGCAGGGCGCGATTGAAGTCCAGCCTGGCCATGGCCCGCAGCCCGACCCGGTCGAACACCACGCCGCGCTGAAAGAACAGCTCGGCCCGCTGCTCCGGCGTCAGGCCGGGCGCGTTCAGCATCTGCCCCAGGCGGGCGATACCCAGTTCACTCTCGTAGGAAACCTGCATCGGCACCGGCAGCACCAGGGTGGGTGTGACTGCCTTGGGCGCACTGCAACCGGTCAGTAGCACTCCGAGAAGGGCTAAAGGACCGAGCAAAAATCTGTCTTTCAAGTCGGCTCCGAACTTGTCTTATTATGGCCACATGTTATGCAGCTCCACGACGTTTGTCATGTTGCAAATGCATTTCACAAATAAAAAGGGGCGCGACCGGCCCCTTTGCAATCCCCATTACGGCAGCGGTTCCTGGTCCGCCCCTTCCTTCTCCACCTGCGGCGGCAGCATGTGCTCCCGCTGTACCCCGAGCAGCATGGCCCAGGCGCTGGCGATATAGATGGACGAGTAGGTGCCGAAGCCGATGCCCAGCAGCAAGGCGGTGGCAAAACCGTGGATCAGCGCCCCGCCCTTGAGGAACAGCGCCACCACCACCACCAGGGTGGTGGCCGAGGTGATCAGGGTCCGGCTCAGGGTATCGGTAATGGCCTCGTCGAACACCTCGGCGGTGGTGGTGTCCCGCACCCGGCGGAAGTTTTCCCGCACCCGGTCGAACACCACTATGGTGTCGTTGAGGGAGTAACCCACCACCGTCAGCAGGGCCGCCACTATGGTCAGATCCACCTCGATCTGCAGCCAGGAGAACACACCCAGGGTGATCACCACGTCGTGGGCCAGGGACAATACGGCGCCGGAGGCCAGACGCCACTCGAAGCGCATGCCCACGTACACCAGGATACAGAGCAGCGCCACCAGTATCGCCAGGCCGCCCTGCTCGGCCAGCTCGGCGCCGATGGCCGGGCCGACGAACTCCAGCCGCTTCATCGCGGCGGACGGGGATACCTGCTGCATGGCCGCCAGCACCGACTCGCCCTGCTGCTGCACGTTGACGTTTTCCTGCGGCGCCAGGCGGATCAGCAGATCCCGGCTGGTGCCGAAATGCTGCACCGTGGCGCCGGGCAGACCGGCCCCGTCGAGGCGGTCACGCACCCGGTCCAGGTCCACCGCCTGCTCGAAGGCCACTTCCACCACGGTGCCGCCGGTAAAGTCCAGGCCCCAGTTCAGGCCACGGGTGGCCAGACTGAAGAAGGACAGGGCGATCAGCACCAGGGACAGCACCGTCGCCGCCCTGGAATAGCGCATAAAGCGGATGGGCGCTCTGGTCTTGAGGATCTCAAACATGGGTCACTTTCCTCATATCGGCAGTTTGCTGAGACGCTTGCCGCCCCAGATCAGGTTGACCAGCGCCCGGGTGCCGACGATGGCGGTGAACATGGAGGCGAGGATGCCGATCATCAGGGTCACGGCAAAGCCCTTGACCGGGCCCGTGCCCACCGCGAACAGGATGACGGCGGTGATCAGGGTGGTGATGTTGGCGTCGGCAATGGTGCTGAGCGCCTTCTCGTAGCCCAGGTGTATCGCCTGCTGCACGCTGCGGCCACCGCGCAACTCCTCGCGGATCCGCTCGAAGATCAGCACGTTGGCGTCCACCGACATGCCGATGGTCAACACTATGCCGGCGATGCCCGGCAGCGTCATGGTCGCCCCCGGCACCATCGACATCACGCCGATGATGATCACCACGTTGGCCAGCAGGGCGGCGTTGGCCACCAGGCCGAACTTGCGGTAGTAGATGGTCATGAACAGCACCACCGCCAGCATGCCGTAGACCATGGCCATCAGGCCGTTTTCCACGTTCTGCTGGCCCAGGCTCGGGCCTATGGTGCGCTCTTCCACTATCTGGATGGGGGCGATCAGGGCGCCGGCCCGCAGCAGCAGCGCCAGGTTCTGGGCCTCGGCCATGGAGCCGATGCCGGTGATGCGGAAGCTGCGTCCCAGCCGCGACTGGATGGTGGCCACGTTGATGACTTCCTGATCCTTGCGGAACTTGCGGGAGCCGTCTTCGTTCAGTTCGTCGGTGGGCTTGTACTCGGTGAACACGGTCGCCATGGGCCGGCCCACGTTGTCCTTGGTAAAATCGGCCATGCGGCTGCCACCAGGGGCATCCAGGCTGATGTTCACCTGCGGGCGGCTGAACTCGTCCATGCCGGAGCTGGCGTCGACGATATGCTCACCGGTGAGGATGATGCGCTTTTGCAGCACCACGGGGCGGCCTTCCCGGTCCCGCAGCAGATCGCTGTTGGGGGGTACCCGGCCGGCGGCCGCGGCGGTCAGATCGGCGCTTTCATCCACCAGGCGGAACTCCAGGGTCGCGGTGGCGCCGAGGATCTCCTTGGCGCGGGCGGTATCCTGGATGCCGGGCAGCTGCACCACGATGCGTTCGGCGCCCTGGCGCTGCACCAGCGGCTCGGCCACGCCCAGCTCGTTGACCCGGTTGCGGATGATGGTGATGTTCTGCTGCAGGGCATATTCCTTCACTTCCTTCAGCCGCTGCTCGCCCATTACCGCGAACAGGCCGAAGCTGTCGCCACTGTCCCGCTCCGAGAACACCAGGTCGGGGTAGCGCCCGCGCAGATAGGTCAGGGCCTGGTTGCGGACGTCTGCCTCACGGAACACCACCAGGGCGCCCTGATCCTGGGCGACCACGCCGGAATAGCGCAGGCGCTGCTCGCGCAGATCGGTGCGGAAGTCCTGCACCATCTGTTCCCGCACCCGGCTGAGGGCTTCCTCCATGTCCACTTCCATCAGGAAGTGCACGCCGCCGCGCAGATCCAGGCCCAGCTTGAGCGGACCGGCGCCGATGGCCTGCAACCAGGAGGGGGTGGCGGGGGCCAGGTTGAGGGCGGTGATGTAGTTTTCGCCCAGGGCCTCGGCCACCAGGTCCTTGCCCCTGAGCTGATCGTCGGTATTGCGGAAACGGATGAGTAACTGGTTGTCGGCCAGGGCGGCGCTGAGCACCTCGATGCCGGCCTGATCAAGGGTCTGTTGGGCCTGAGTCAGGACCTCAGGGGTCACCTGGGTACCACGGGTGCCGGACACCTGCAGGGCAGGGTCTTCACCGAACAGATTGGGTGCTGCATAAAGAAAACTGATGGTGATCACGCAGATCACCATCAAGTATTTCCACAGCGGATATCGATTTAACACGCTGTGCTCCTCGATAGGAAATTAAAGGGACTGGATAGAGCCCTTGGGCAGGACGGCGGTGATAAAGTCCTTTTTGATGGTCACTTGAGTCTGTTCGCTCAGGTTCAGCACCACATAGTCGTTCTCGGCGGAGATCTTGGCAATCTTGCCCACCAGGCCGCCGTTGGTCAGCACCTCGTCGCCCTTGCTCAGGGAAGACATCAGGTTCTTGTGCTCTTTCACCCGCTTGGACTGGGGACGGAAGATCATGAAGTAGAAGATCAGGCCGAACACGACCAGCATGATGATCATTTCCATACCGCCGCCGGCGGAGCCGCCCTGGGCATAAGCTTTGGAGATAATATCCATTCGTTTTGGTTCCTCGTTGATGGTTAAAAGCTGTTATCCGGCATAGTGCATCGGCGAAAACAGGCACAGCACGCCGACACGCCATGAACATTCACTTCTTGGCTCGCACCTGCATCTGACCGCCAGGGATGGCGGAAATGCCGAAAATGCAGGAGCAATTTTCGGCGCTGGCAGGTGACGGTCGGCTTAGCTGCTGCCTGTTCTCACCGCTCTTATCCTTCGCCGTGTTCAACTGCGCTCTGGCCCAATGGCGGCACGGGTCTGCCCTGCCGGCCATAGAACTCAGCTACAAAGTCGTCTAATTTACCCTGCTCTATGGCTCCACGTAAACCTTCCATCACCCGCTGGTAGTAGCGCAGGTTGTGAATGGTGTTTAAACGCGCACCCAGGATCTCGTTGCACTTGTCCAGGTGGTGCAGATAGGAGCGCGAGTAGTGCTTGCAGGTGTAGCAATCGCAATCCGCGTCCAGCGGGCCGGTGTCGGTCTTGTGCTTGGCGTTGCGGATCTTCACCACCCCTTCGGTGGTGAACAGGTGGCCGTTGCGGGCGTTGCGGGTCGGCATCACGCAGTCGAACATGTCGATGCCCCGGCGCACCCCTTCCACCAGATCCTCCGGCTTGCCCACGCCCATCAGGTAGCGGGGCTTGTCTTCCGGGATCCTGGGACAGGTGTGCTCCAGCACCTTGTGCATCTCGTGCTTGGGCTCGCCCACCGCCAGGCCACCCACCGCGTAGCCGTCGAAGCCGATCTCCAGCAGCCCTTCCAGGGACTGGTCGCGCAGATCCTCATAGACGCTGCCCTGGATGATGCCGAACAGGGCGTTCTTGTTGCCGAGCTTGTCGAAGTGATCCCGCGACCGTTTGGCCCAGCGCAGGGACATCTCCATCGATTTTTTGGCTTCCTCCCAGGTGGCCGGATAGGGGGTGCATTCGTCCATGATCATCACGATGTCGGAGCCCAGATCGTACTGGATCTCCATCGAGGTTTCCGGCGCCAGGAAGATCTTGTCGCCGTTGACCGGGTTGCGGAAGTAGACGCCTTCCTCGGTGATCTTGCGGATGTCGCCCAGGCTGAACACCTGGAAGCCGCCGGAGTCGGTGAGAATGGGGCCCTGCCAGTTCATGAAGTCGTGCAGATCCCCGTGCAGCTTCATCACCTCCTGGCCCGGACGGATCCACAGGTGGAAGGTGTTGCCGAGCAGGATCTGGGCGCCGGTGGCGGTGACTTCTTCCGGGGTCATGCCCTTGACGGTGCCATAGGTGCCCACCGGCATAAAGGCCGGGGTTTCCACCACGCCCCGGTCGAAGACAAGCCGGCCGCGGCGGGCGCGGCCATCGGTGGTTTGCAGTTCAAATTTCATCGGTTACCTCTACTGGCCGGAGAAACAGTCCGACCTTATTTTTAAAACTGGTGAGGGGTAAATCGTGAGGAGTGAGGTGAAAAAACACTATCTTGCACGTCTCACATTTTGCCCCTCATACCTCACACCTCACGCCTCACCTTTTTATCCCTGGCTTTGCCGGGTAATAAACATGGCGTCGCCGTAGCTGAAAAAGCGATAGCGCTCCGCCACCGCCGCCCGGTAGGCGGCCATGATGTGGTCGTGGCCGGCGAAGGCGCTGACCAGCATGATCAGGGTCGACTCGGGCAGGTGGAAGTTGGTGACCATGGCATCCACCAGCTGGAAGCGATAACCCGGGTAAATAAAGATGTCGGTATCGCCGTAGAAGGGGGCGAGCGGCTCGCCCTTGCCCAGGCTGGCCCGGGCGGCGCTTTCCAGGGAGCGCACCGAGGTGGTGCCCACGGCGATCACCCGGCCGCCCCGGGCGCGGGTGGCCTCGATTTGCGCCACCACCTCGGCCGGCACTTCGATGTATTCGGCGTGCATCTTGTGCTCGAGCACATTGTCCACCCGCACCGGCTGGAAGGTGCCGGCGCCCACGTGCAGGGTGATAAAGGCCAGCTCGACGCCCTTGGCCTTGAGCTCGGCCAGCAGCGGCTCGTCGAAATGCAGGCCGGCGGTGGGTGCCGCCACGGCGCCCGGCTTTTCGTTATAGACGGTCTGGTAGCGCTCCTTGTCGGCCTCGGTGTCGGGCCGGTCGATATAGGGCGGCAGCGGCATATGGCCCACCGCCTCCAGGATCTCGAGCACGGTGCGCGGGTCGTTGAATTCGATCTCGAACAGGGCGTCGTGGCGGGCCAGCATGGTGGCCCGGACGTCCGGCTCCAGGATCAGTTCGGCCCCCGGCTTGGGCGACTTGGAAGCGCGCACATGGGCCAGCACCCGCTTGTCGTCCAGCACCCGCTCCACCAGCACTTCCACCTTGCCGCCGCTGGCCTTGTGGCCGAACAGCCGCGCCGGTATCACCCGGGTGTTGTTGAACACCAGCAGATCACCGGGGTTGACCAGGTTCAGGATGTCGCCGAAGCGGCCGTGCACCAGGGCGCCGCTGTTGCCGTCCAGCTGCAACAGGCGGCTGGCGGTGCGCTCCGGCATGGGGTGGCGGGCGATCAACTCGTCGGGGAGTTCGAAATGGAAATCACGGACCTGCATAGACAACCTCTCGTTATAACGGGCGCTAGTCTAGTGAGGCTGCATCACGGGATCAAGGCAATTCGGCCCGGGGCCTGCGCCATGGAATATGCCACGCGGGGAACAAGAGCACGGCAGAAACTTCCGCCCGGTCGTGACCGGGGTCATGTTCTCCGCCTCCCCGCTTGGGCTATCTTGATATAAAAAGAGGAGAAGCATCATGCCAGCCGTCGTTTCCGAAATCATGTCACGCAACGTTATCGGCCTGCCCCCGTCCGCCACCCTGGCCGAGGCCCGCACCCTGATGCAGCGCCAGCACATCCGCCACCTGCCGGTGCTGGAGCAGGATCGACTGGTGGGCCTGGTCAGCCAGCGGGATATCCTGGCGGCCCAGGAGTCCAGCCTGGAAAAAGGCACCAATGGCCATTTCCTGGAGCACCACCAGCTGGCGGAGATCATGGTAACCGGGGTCACCACCGTCAGCCCCAAAGCGGGCATCCGCGAGGCGGCCCTTTACCTGCAGAAACACAAGTACGGCTGCCTGCCGGTGGTGGACAAGGGCAAGCTGGTGGGCATCGTCACCGACAGCGATTTCGTCGCCGTGGCCATCCACCTGCTGGAGGTGCTGGACAACCAGTTGGCCGACGAAGGGAGCGACGAAGCCGACCTGGACGATCTGGATCTGGCGCCGGACGCCCAGGATTATCTGGACGGCTCGCGGGATCTATGAACTACCTGGCCCACCTGCACCTGGCCCATATCAGCCAGACCAGCCTGGCCGGCGCCCTGCTGGGGGAGTTCGCCCGGGGTGCCATAGACCCGGCCCTGCCCCCGGAACTGCAACTCGGCATCCTGCTGCACCGGCGCATCGACAGCTTCACCGACGCCCATCCGCGGCACCTGGGGGCGGTGCGCGCCCTGCCCAGCCCCTTTCGCCGCTACGGCGGCATCATCATGGACATGATGTTCGATCACTTCCTGGCCCGGCACTGGTCCCGCTACCATCCCTGGGCGCTGGCCGACTTTATCGGCTACAGCCACCGCCGGCTGCAACCCGGGGCACACTGGCCGCCGGACATGGTCATGCTGGTGGAGCGGCTCAAGCAGCACCGGCTGCTGGCCCAGTACCGGAGCCTGGAGGGCATCACCCGGGCCATTATCCGCATCGACGGCCGTTTTCGCCGTCCCACCCCCCTGCCCGACTGCGCGCCCCTGCTGCGGGCCCATTACGGCGAGATGGAGCAGGCCTTTCTCGCCTTCTACCCCGAGTTGCAGGACTTTGTACTGAGCCAGACCCGACGGGATTAACATCTGTTTGAGACGTAGGCCGTCGGCCAAAGCACACAGCTCCTCCGGCACGCCGTAAACCCATCCCTGGGGGCTCCGCCGCGCCCTCCCTGGCGCGGAGGGCCGGCGGAGCTGCGCCCTTTGTCCTCCCTGTCGCCCTGCAGTCGCCTGCAGGCACCATAATCAGACGGCGTCGGGGCTTGAAGGAGGCAACAGGGATGGCCTCCGCCGACCGTCACATGCCAGGGGCGCGAAGCGCCTTGCACCGGAGGTATCGCCGCGACCGAGTTGCCAGTGACAAGTCGCAGCGCGGCGATACCGACGGTTTCCGCGACATCCGGCATGTGCCGAGCGCCACAGGGATGTGCTTGAAGCGGGTCGGCGGAGGTGGCCCTGTTGCCTCTTCCTCTTCTTCTTCGTAACAAACAGCCAAATAGTACCACCGCTAAGCCCTGGGATTGGCCGGATAGAACAGCTCGGGCTGCACCGGCTGGTGGGAAAAGAAGCGGGTATTCTTGTGGGGCAGCTTCATAAAGCCCCCCACCCCCTGGTCGCTGATCAGCGGTATCTTGTCCACGATAAAGGCGAGCAGCGCCCGAAACTCCTCCTCGGCGCCCCGGTCCAGCAGCCGGTAGTAGCTGTGCAGCTTGAGGTAGAGCGGCGTCACCTCGAAGATGATACAGCCGGTATGGTGGATGCGGTTCAGGCGGGCGATGGCGTCCACGATGGCGTAGGGCAGCACCAGCTGTTCGTCCGGATCCCGGCCGTCCTCGAAATAGGAATGCTGGCGGCTGGCGTCATCGGTGCTGGGAATGTCCGCCAGCCGGTAGGGGATACGGGTGCCGGGCGGCGGCAGGAAGGGGCTGTGCTCGTCGGAGCGGCTCAGGTGGAGGGTGTTGCGGGCGTTGAACAGGCAGGCCTTGAACACCCCTATCCTGTCGATGGCCCGGGCCAGCATCACCACGTTGTTGACCGCCACCGCGAAGGCCTCCTTCAGCGCCTGGTCGTAGAGGTTGAGGCTGGAGTCGATATAGACGCCCTCCTCCTCCCAGTGGATGGCGAGCCCCCCCACCACCGGGTAGCGGCCGATCCGGCTCACCGCCGCCACGAACGCCTTCTCGGTCTCGCCCATGCCCGCCAGGTAGTTCTTGTAGTAGCGCTCCAGTTGGGCGTCGTCCACGTAGTGGATGCCCTCCTCCTCGCTGTGCTCGCGCAGGAAGGACTTGCGCGAGGAGTACACCACGGTATCCATCTCGTGCTGCTCCGGGCTGACCCACACCGGCAGTTGCGGGCTGTCGTCGAACAGCACCAGGGTCGGCAGCACCAGCCGCTTCAGGCGCGGCATGGCGGCCAGGAAATAGTCTCCGGCCCGCCGGCGCAGCCCGGCGTCCTCGGACAGCAGGCCGTCCAGCATCAGCGCGAATTCCCGGGGCAACCCCAGGCTGGTCGCCGGCAGGGCCCGGCAGCCGAAGCGGCAGGACTGGCCCGAGGCCAGGGCGTAGAGGGTGCCGGCCACCCCCTGCTCGTCGAAACGGGGGCTGGACAGCCCGCCCTCCCGCTGTTCGGGGCCGATGAAATAGACGTCCCCCAGGCGGGCGTTGGAATGCTGCAGATCCGCCGACATCAGCGCCATCACGTTGCTGGCCACGAACTGGCCGTCGCTGTCGGTCTGGGCGAACACCGAGGAGCCCCAGTCCACCAGGCTGATCCGCCCCGACTCCGGGTCGAACACGATGTTGGAGGGCTTGATGTCGCCGTGCACCAGGGGCGCGGGCTGGCCGTCCTTGTGGTGGTGGCGCAGGGCCTGCAGTATGTCGGCCAGTTGGGCGGCGATGTCCACCAGCAGCCGGGGCGGCAGCCGCCCCGTCTTCAGGCTGAACCGCTCCAGATCCTCCCCCCGGGCCCGCCCCATCATCAGGATGCCCTGCTTTCTCACCACCTGGTAGGTGATGTAGCGGGGCACCAGGGGGTGGCGCACCTGGGACAGCATATAGGCCTCGTCGGCCAGCCGCTCGCGGATGTGCGGCGGCAGGTTGATGCGGGAAAACTTGAAGGCCACCTCCTCGCCGTCGGCGCCGACCCCGACGAAGGTAAAGCCGTAGGCGCCCTTGCCCGCCAGGCTGATCCGGCGATAACCGAGCTTCTCCAGCTCGCCCATGCACAGGGCTATCCAGTCCTTCAGTTTCCTGGCGTCGTTGGCGTTGAGCAGATAGATGGACTGCTCTTCCGGAATATAGAAGTTGCGCAGCTGGTGCCGGTACATGGCTCAGGTCAGTTGCGCCAGCATCAGCTCCGGCTGCTCCAGATACTGCCGCCAGCGGTTGTTGAAACGGGCCAGGGTGGCGCCGTCGATCACCCGGTGGTCCGCCGACCAGCACACCGTCATCAGCTGTTGTGCCTCCACCTCGCCCGCCGCGTTGAAGCGGGGCAGGCGCTGCAGGCGGCCGAGGGCGGCGATGGCCAGTTGCGGCGGGTTCACCACCGGGGTGGACACGGTGCCGCCCAGCACCCCGATGTTGGACAGGGTGATGGTGCCCCCCTGCAGCTCGGCGGGGGACAGCCCGCCCTGGCGCGCCGCCTCGCTCAGCCGCTCCAGCTCGGCGGCGATGGCGAGCAGGGATTTCTGCTCGCAATGCCTGATGGTGGGCACCAGCAGGCCGGCCTCGGTGTCCACCGCCACCCCGATATGGTGGTGATCCTGGTAGCGGAGGCTGGCGCCGTCCTCGCCCAGGCGGGCGTTGAGCAGGGGATACTGCTTCAGGCACAGGGACAGTGCCTTGATAAAGAAGGGCAGCAGGGTCAGCCGCGCGCCCTCGGCGGCGAAGGCGGGCTTGAGCTTGTCCTTGAGCGCCAGCAACTGGTCCAGGCGGAACTCGTCGCAAAAGGTGAAACGGGGGATGCCGAGGGAGGCAGTCATCTGCCGGGCCATGGCGGCGCGCACACCTCTGAGCGGCTCCTCCCGGCCGGCCGGCGCCGCCGGCTGGGCCGGGGGGGGCCGCT
>NZ_NMUO01000052.1 GCF_002237365.1 Zobellella denitrificans | reverse complement strand
TTGCGGCAGCGGCCCCCGTCGCTGCGGCGGGCAGCGGCGAGCCGGTGCCCGCCCCCCTGGCCGGCAATATCTTCAAGGTGGTGGCCAAGAAGGGCGCCCAGGTGGCCGAAGGCGAATTGCTGATGATCATGGAAGCCATGAAGATGGAAACCGAGGTGCGTGCCGCCCGGGCCGGTCAGATCGTGGATGTGCTGGTCAAGGAAGGGGACTCGGTGTCTGTCGGCGATCCCCTGGTCAGCCTGGCTTAAGGAGCGGACATGGAGTCTTTACTGACACTGTGGCAGGAAACCGGCCTGGCCAACTTCCACTGGAAACAGCTGGTGATGATAGCGGTCTGTCTGGGCCTTATCTATCTCGCCATCGCCAGGGGCTTCGAGCCCCTGCTGTTGCTGCCCATCGGCTTCGGCGGCGTGCTGGCCAACATCCCCAACGCGGGCATGGCCGAGCCGGGCGGCCTGCTGTACTACGTGTACGAGGTGGGCATCGGCAGCGGCATCTTCCCCCTGCTGATCTTCATGGGGGTGGGGGCCATGACCGACTTCGGCGCCCTGATCGCCAACCCCAAGACCCTGTTGCTGGGGGCGGCGGCCCAGTTCGGCATCTTCGCCACCCTGTTCGGCGCCATCGCCCTGAACTTCCTGCCCGGGTTCAACTTCACCCTGGCGGATGCCTCGGCCATCGCCATCATCGGGGGGGCGGACGGCCCGACCGCCATCTTCCTGGCGTCCAAACTGGCGCCGGATCTGCTGGGGGCCATCGCGGTGGCGGCCTATTCCTATATGGCGCTGGTGCCCATTATCCAGCCGCCGATCATGAAGCTGCTCACCACCAAGGAAGAGCGGGCGATCAAGATGGATCAGCTGCGCCACGTCAGCAAGCGGGAGAAGGTATTTTTCCCGTTGATGGTGCTGGCCCTGACCATCCTCTTCCTGCCGTCGGCGGCGCCGCTGATCGGGATGTTCTGCCTGGGCAACCTGATGAAGGAATCCGGGGTGGTGGATCGCTTGTCCAAGACCGCCCAGAACGAGCTGATCAACATCGTCACCATCTTCCTCGGGCTGGCGGTAGGCTCCAAGCTGTCGGCGGACAAGTTCCTGACCCTGGACACCCTGGGCATACTGGCGCTGGGCGCCGTGGCCTTTGGCATCGGCACCGCCGGCGGCGTGCTGATGGCCAAGCTGATGTGCAAGCTCTCCGGCGGCAAGGTCAACCCGCTGATCGGGGCGGCCGGGGTGTCGGCGGTGCCCATGGCGGCCCGGGTGGTCAACAAGGTCGGCCTGGAGGCCAACAACCAGAACTTCCTGCTGATGCACGCCATGGGGCCCAACGTGGCCGGCGTGCTGGGCTCGGCGGTGGCGGCCGGCGTGCTGCTGGCCCTGGTTGGCTGAGCCGACCGCTTATCCGGAATAGACAAGGCGCCTGCGGGCGCCTTTTGCATTATGGGCCTGGCGACGGGGCCGGCTGCCGGCGGTAGGGCCGGGGGCGGTATTGTTGCAGCCAGTGCTCGAACGCCCCGGCGGCCATGGGACGGGCGATGCCGAAGCCCTGGCCCCGGGCGCAGCCCAGGGCGAGCAGCATGTCGCCGTGCGCCACCGACTCCACGCCTTCCGCCACCACCTCGCGTTCGAAGGCCCGCGCCAGGCCGATGATGGCCTGCACTATGGCCCTGTCCTCGGGGTTGTCCAGCATGTCGATGACGAAGCTCTTGTCTATCTTCAGCACATCGGCCGGCAACTGCTTCAGGTAGGTGAGGGAGGAATAGCCGGTACCGAAGTCGTCCAGGGCGATGCGCAGCCCCAGCCGATGGCAGCGGTGGATGATGGCGGTGATCTGCTCCAGGTTGCTGATCGCCGCGGTTTCGAGAATTTCCAGCTCCAGCCGGGCCGCCACCGTTCCGCTGTCGCCCTCCAGCAGCCGCTCCAGGTAAGGCACGAAATCGGGATCCTGCAACTGGCAGGGGGAGATATTGACGCTGAGGCGGAAGTCGGCGCCCTGCCGTTGCCAGCGGCGGAGCTGGCCGACGGCTTCCGCCAGTACCCAGTTACCCAGCTGGATGTCGAGCGGGGTATTCTCAATCTGGGGCAGGAATTGCGGCGGGGTAAGCAGCCGGCCGTCCGGCTGCTGCCAGCGCAGCAAGGCTTCGGCCCCGATCACATGGCCGCTGTGCAGCTCGATTTTGGGCTGGTAGTGCAGCAGGAAGCGGCCTTCGGCCAGGGATTGCGCCACCTCTTGCTGCCGCTGCCGGCGCAGCCGGTCCTGGCGCTCGAGTTCGCCGTCGAAGCGACAATAGCGGTTGCGGCCGGCCTGCTTGGCCCGGTACATGGCCTGATCGGCCTGGCGGATCAGGCCGTCGGCATCCTCGCCGTCTTCCGGATACAGCACGACGCCGATGCTGGCGGACAACTGGGCCCGCTGCTCCGCCAGCGGGAAGGGGTCGCAGAGCAGTTGCAGCACCCGTTCGATGGCCGGCTGCCAGCCCCGGCACTCGTCCAGCTCGAGCAGCAGGATGAACTCGTCGCCGCCGAGCCGTGCCAGGCTGTCCCTGCCGGACAGTTGCTGTTTGAGCCGTTCGGCCACCATCACCAGCAGGCGATCGCCGGCGGCGTGGCCGAACCTGTCGTTGATCGGTTTGAAGCCGTCCAGATCCAGGTAGCAGATGGCCAGCCATCGATGGCGCCGGCGCACGTCGGCCATGGCCTGGTCCATGAGCAGGCGCAACCGGGTACGATTGGGCAGGCCGGTCAGGCTGTCGTAGTGGGCCAGGTGCTCCAGTGCCTGCTGCTGCTCCCGCAACTGGGTCACGTCGGAAGAGATGGCGACATAATGGCTGGCGGTGCCGGCGGCCGACAGCACGGCGGAGACGGTGACCTGCTCGGTATAGCGGCTGCCGTCCCTGCGCCTGTTGTCGATTTCGCCTCGCCAGTAGCCGTTCCTCTTCAGCTGCGGCCAGAGAGCCGTATAAAGACTCTCCGCCGCCGGTTGCAGGCTGTCGGGGTGGCGGCCCAGCACTTCCTGCCTGGGATAGCCGGTCAGGCGGGTGAAGGCATCGTTGGTGTCCAGGATGCGAAAATCGGCATCGGTGATCATGATGGCCTCCCGGGCATGGGCGAAGACGCTGGCAGAGAGCCGCAGGCGTTCTTCGTCCTGCTTGCGGGGGGTGATGTCGGCCAGCATGCCGGCCATGCGGGTCGGCCGCTGCCGGTTGTCCCGGTTGAACAGGCTGCCCTTGGCCATGATCCAGCGCCATTGCCGGAGCGGGCGGCGCAGGCGGAACTCGCAGTAGAAGGTGGGCTGGCCGGCGTCCAGGTGCTGCTCCAGGGCGCTCGTCAGCCGGCGCCGGTCATCCGGATGGACCAGCTGGTACAACTGGCCCAGGCTGAGGATCCGGCGCCGCTCCTGCCAGGGCAGGCGCAGCTGCAGGCGATCCTGCAGCAGATCCCACTCCCAGGTACCCTGATCGGCGCCGCTGACCGCCAGCTCCAGGTGCTGTCGGCTGGTGGTCAGCTCGTTGAGCAGCACGGTGATCACCATGGTGATCACCGACAGGGTTGCCATGTAGCTCCACAACATCAGCAGGTTCTGGTGGGGGCTGCCCAGGCTGAAGCCACCCAGGCCATCCAGGGTGCCGATGGCGGCGATGACCGAGACCAGGAGGGCCGCCAGGGAGGCGGGGCCCAGGCCGGCGCGAATGGCGATCCAGCTGAGCAGCAGGAAAGGGAGGAACAGCAGGGGGGAGGCGGTCAGGGGCAGGGCTATCCGGCGCTCGGAAAAGAACAGCAGGAAGGCCAGGGCCAGCAGCAGGGACAGCAGGACGCCGGTTTCCAGCAGGCGCCAGCCTTTCAGGGCCGGCAGGTCGCGGCGCCAGGAGAAGGTGAGCAGGGGCACGGCGACGATCAGGGTGCCGATGGCATCGCCCAGCCACCAGTACAGCCAGCCATTGAGCCAGCGCTCGGCGGGGAGCTTGCCGGCCAGCCAGAGATGGCCGGCCCCGTTCAGGGCGGTCAGCGAGCTGGTCGCCACCACGGCGATCGCCAGGAAGGCCAGCAGATCCTGGCGCCGGTCCAGGCGGCAGTGCATCCCGCAGCGGTGCAGCAGCCGGCTCCCCAGCCAGGGGAAGAAGGTGTTGCCGCAGGCGATGCCAACGGCCATGGGGGCGGACAGATCGGCCAGGAAGTTGACGGCGAAGGCGCCCAGCCAGAGCCCGGGGCACAGCCGTGGCCCCCAGCGCAACAGCGCGGCGAAGGCCAGCCCCGCCGGCGCCCAGATCAGGCTGATGTGGGTGCCGGCAAAGGGGTGGCTGAGGCACAGGAAGCCGAGGCCGGCATAGCCGCCGGCCAGCAGCAGGTTCTGAACGGCCGCCTGGCCGGTGGTGAGCGAAGAGCAGGATGCAGTCACGGAATAGCCACAACATGATGTTTACAGTCTGGCTACACAGTAATTTATTTTCATATAAAGATAAATGGCGATTTATTCGACGCCGACAGCATGGATCGAAAAGGGCCGCTTTTGGCGGCCCTTCGGGGGTGTTATCTGGTCACTCAGTCCTGGTCTTCCAGGCCCACGACCAGCCAGGGGGCGTTGGCCTGGGTGAGATCGCGCTCCAGGTGCCAGATTTCCTTGATGTCCTGCTCCACGCCTTCGTGGCTGTCCCGGTAGCGGCCGCTGAACTTGATGCTGACCTGGGCCTGGTAGGAGGTGTGGTCGGCGCGCACCAGCTCGGCGTCCACGAACATCACCTCGGTGTGCTGGTCGCCATCGAGCCTGGCGCGTTGCTGGCTCAGCTCGGCGAACAGCTCGGGGGAGACGTATTCGCGGATCTTCTCCAGATCGTTCTGGTTCCAGGCCTGTTGCAGGGTGCGGTAGTGCTCGCGGGCACCCTGCAGGAAGGCCTGCATGTCGAAGCCGGGAGGCAGGCTGAAGGGCACCTCGCTGGCGGCAAAACCGGAAGCGGCACCGGCGACGGGGGCCGGCTGTGGCGCCTCGAACCGCTGGGGACCGTTATAGGCCGGCTGGCGCGGCTGGGCCTTGCTGCCGCGCAGGGCACGGAACAGCATGACGGCGCCGAAGGCCAGGCCCGCGATCAGCAGGAAATCCATAAACTGGAAGCCTTCGAAGGCGCCGGAGCCGAGTAGCCAGGCGAACAGGCCGCCGGCCAGCAGGCCGCCGAGCAGGCCGCCCATCAGGCCGGATTTCTTGGGTTGTTGCTGCTGGCTCTGGTTGGTATTGGTGCGGTTGACGTTCTGCTGGGCCGGCTGGCTGGGGGCCGTCTGGTAGGACTTGCCGACGGAACGACTGCCGCCGCCGAGCTTGCGGGCTTCGGCGTCGAAGGCGGTGGCGGTAAGGCCGACCGCGAAGATCAGGGTAAACAGGGTAAGAAGTTTACGCATACAGGGTTTCCTTGGGTTACAGACAAGCAACATCCTAAAGCAGGGACATGTTATGTCAACTGGTGATTATGGCAGCAGACCGGCCTGGTCGGGCGGCACGCCGTGATATCCCCTGCCGCAGGGGGTATCACGGCCATCGGGCGCCTTGCCGCTTGCTTTCATGTCTGGCCCGATCACGGGTTCGCCCGAGACCGGCTTGGGGCGGGCTGGCCGCGGCTCGGTGCCAAGGGGCTTTCGGAGCCCGCCGAAAATCCCGATAATGGCCTTTTGGCAAACCGAGAGTACACCGATGACCGAAAAGACCGCCGCCAAGACCGACAAGGCCGTGGCCCAGCTCAAGATGCCGCCTCATTCCTTCGAAGCGGAGCAATCCGTGCTGGGCGGTCTGCTGCTGGACAACAACGCCTGGGACAGGGTGGCGGAGAAGGTGTCGGAGCCGGACTTCTACAGCCGGCCGCACCGGCTGATCTTCCAGGCCATGCAGCGGCTGAGTCAGGCCGGGCAGCCTATCGATCTGATCACGGTACAGGAAGAGCTGGAGCGGCACGAGGCGCTTGAGGCGGTGGGTGGCTTCTCCTACCTGGTGGAGATCGCCAAGAACACCCCCAGCGCCGCCAACATCGGCGCCTATGCGGACATAGTGCGCGAGCGGGCCGTGGTGCGGGAGATGATCTCGGTGGCCAACGAGATCGCCGAGGCCGGCTTCGATCCCCAGGGGCGTAGCTCCGCCGATCTGCTGGACCTGGCCGAGACCAAGGTGTTCAAGATCGCCGAGAGCCGCACCAGCGCCAACGACGGGCCCCAGCCGCTCAGGGTGCTGCTCGAAAAGACCATAGATCGCATAGAAGATCTGTTCAAGAATCCCCACCAGGGCATTACCGGGGTGTCCACCGGATACACGGATCTAGATAAAAAAACTGCCGGACTACAGTCTTCGGACCTGATTATAGTGGCGGCCCGACCCTCTATGGGTAAAACCACTTTTGCAATGAATCTTTGCGAGCATGCTGCACTAACAAACGACAAACCTGTGCTCATTTTCTCCTTGGAGATGCCTTCGGAGCAGATTATTATGCGGATGCTTGCCTCCCTGGGGCGTATCGATCAGACCCGCATACGCACCGGGCAGCTGGATGATGAAGACTGGGCCAGATTGTCCTCGACCATGGGCATGCTGCTGGAAAAAGGGCAGCTCTATATCGACGACTCTTCCGGCCTGACGCCGACCGAAGTCCGTTCCCGCGCCCGGCGCGTGGCGCGCGAGCACGGCGGCATCAGCATGATCATGGTGGACTACCTGCAATTGATGACGGTACCCAGCCTGTCCGACAACCGGACCCTCGAAATCGCCGAGATCTCTCGCTCGCTCAAGGCCCTGGCCAAGGAGCTGCAGGTGCCGGTGGTGGCCCTGTCCCAGCTCAACCGCAGCCTGGAGCAGCGCGCCGACAAGCGGCCGGTGAACTCGGATCTGCGGGAGTCGGGCTCCATCGAGCAGGACGCCGACCTTATCATGTTTATCTACCGGGACGAGGTCTACCACGACGACAGCCCGGACAAGGGCATCGCGGAAATCATCATCGGCAAGCAGCGTAACGGACCCATAGGCAAGGTGCGGCTGACGTTCCAGGGGCAGTTTTCCCGCTTCGACAACTACGCCGGACCGGATTTCGATGATGATTATTAAGGAGCAAAGATGGATGCAAGAGGGGCTGTGGCCCGCATCAATCTGGAGGCGGTCAGGCACAATCTGCGGGTAGCCAAACAGCTGGCCCCGGGTGCCAGGGCCATCGCCGTGGTCAAGGCCAATGCCTACGGCCATGGCGACCTGACGGTGGCCGCCGCCCTCAAGGACGAGGCCGAGCTGTTCGCGGTGGCCCGCTTCGAGGAAGCGCAAAAGCTGCGGGCCGGCGGTATCCGCCAGCCGATACTGCTGCTGGAAGGTTTTTTCAACGTCGCCCAGCTGGAATACGCGGCCCGGCACGACTTTCACATCTGCATTCACCAGTTTGCCCAGCTCGAGGCCCTGGAGCGCACGCCCCTGGCCAGGCCGGTCACCGTCTGGGTGAAGATCGACTCGGGCATGCACCGGGTGGGCTTCACCCCCGAGCAGGCCGACGAGGTATTCGCCCGCCTGGCGCAGGTGGCCGCCGTGCTGCAGCCGGTCAACGCCATGACCCACTTCGCCCGGGCCGACGAGCCGGAGCAGCGTGCCGTGACCGAGGCCCAGATCGCCCGCTTCCAGCAGGTGACCAAGGGCCGGGTGAAGGCCACCGCCCTGTGCAACTCCGCCGGCGTCATCGCCTTTCCCGAGGCCCATGCCGACTATGTCCGCCCGGGCATCATGCTGTACGGCATTACCCCCTTCGGCGACCGGCAGGGCAGCGACTTCGGCCTGCGTCCGGCGATGGACTTCACCACCACCCTGATCGCGGTGCGCGAGCACAAGGCCGGCGAGCCGGTGGGCTATGCCGGCTCCTGGGTCAGCCCGCGGGATACCCGCATCGGGGTCATCGCGGTGGGCTACGGCGACGGCTACCCGCGCATGGCGCCTCCCGGCACCCCGGTGCTGGTGAACGGCCGGCGGGTGCCCCTGGCGGGCCGGGTGTCCATGGACATGGCCACCATCGATCTGGGGCCGGACGCCACCGACAAGGTAGGCGACGAGGTGCTGCTGTGGGGCCAGGGCCTGGCGGCGGAAGAGGTGGCCCGCCATGTGGGCACCATCGCCTACGAACTGGTCACCCGTATGACCGCCCGGCCCAGGCTGGAATATATCGGTTGATAATGGACGGCCAGGCCATGCCTGTGGCACAGACGACGTTGTCCTCAAGCTGAGACAAGGCCGGTCCCGCAAGGGACCGGCCTTGTCGTTTATCGTGCGCTCAGCACCGCCATCCGTCCCCGGCGGCGGAACCAGGCCAGCAGCGCCAGGGCGGGGATGTTCATCAGGATGCCGTAGAGCAGGGCCAGCATCGCCAGGGCGTCCGAGCCGAGCTGGGTGTAGGCCACCAGTATGGCGGTGGCGCCGTTCTGGATGCCCACCTCGAAGGCCAGGCTGCGGCAGCTCGCCTCCGGACACTGGGCCAGGCGGGCGACCAGGTAGCCGCAGGCCAGGGCCAGGCTGCACAGCAGCAGCATGGCCAGTGCCGCGGTGCTGAACAGGGAGGGTAGTTGCTTGAGGTTGCGCGCTACCAGCGCCAGCAGCACCAGCATAAATAAAAAGCTCACCCCCTGCTTCAGCCTCGGCTGGTGGCACTCGACCCAGCGCCGGTATCGTCCCCGAATGGCCATGCCGACCAGCACCGGCACTATGCAGATCAGCGCCAACTGGGCCATGGTGCTGCCCAGGGGCAGGGCCAGCTCACTGCCGCCCTGGCCCAGCCAGTGCAACTGGGTGGCCACCGCCAGCGGCATCCAGAAAGGCGCCAGCAGGCCGACGAAGGCGGTCAGACTGACCGACAGGGCGGTGTCGCCCTCGGCCAGGAAGCTGAACATGTTGGAGGTGGCCCCGCCGGGGGCGGCGGCCACCAGGATGACGGCGGCGGCGATCAGTGGCGGCAGCGCCAGGGCCCAGATCAGCAGCCAGGCCAGCAGCGGCAGCAATAGCCATTGCATCCCCAGGCCCAGCAGCAGCGGAGTCGGCATTCGCAACAGGCGGGTGAAGTGGCGGGGTTCCAGGGTCATGCCCATTACCAGCGTCATCAGCGCCAGCATCAGGGGCAGAAACAGGGTGGTCAGCAGCTCGGCCATGGTGGAGTACCGGAAATAAAGAATGGGGGAATACTACCATAGTAGTATTCCCCCATTCTGATCCCGATCAGCTTCCCGGGCCGCGGCGGTGGATAAATTCCTCCTTGGCCGGGTTCCACTTCAGGTAATACCAGGGAGCTTCGGCGCGCCAGCTGGGAAAGGTGATTTCAACCTGGTTGTCTTCGTACTTGTATAGCGAGGTACTCAGCTTCACCTCGCTCAGCAGCAGCAAAACCAGCACCAGCAGCAACAACCCTTTGAGCAAGGCAGCCATGTTCCATCCCCTCGGCGGATCCGGATGCCTAAACTATATCAGCTGGCGGCGGTTTCCGCCCGGCATGAACGGCAGCGGCCGTGGGCCTCGATGGACTGGCTGGTGATGGCGAAGCCGTGCAGCTCGGCCTGCTGGCGGAAGGCCTGGTTGATGGCCTCGTCGTGCAGCTCGATGACCAGGCCGCACCGATCGCAGATCAGCAGCTGCATGGGATGGTGTTCGGCGAAGTGATCGCAGAACAGGAAGGCGTTGAGGGATTCCACCTTGTGCACGAAGCCCTGGGACAACAGAAAGTCCAGGGCCCGGTAGACGGTGGGGGGCTTGGCGCTGGGCTCCAGCTCCTTGAGCCGATCCAGCAGTTCATAGGCGCTGACCGCGCCCTTGTGTTCGGCCATCAGGGTAAACACATGGCGGCGGGTGGGGGTAAAGCGCACCCCGCGCTGCGCGCATAAACGTTCGGCTTGCTCCAACTGGCGTTGCACGGTCATAGAAAACGGATATCCTGAAGTTCTTTGCGGGCATCTTAGCACAGGCGCGGCCGCCTTGGCTGCGACCGGACGCAAAGTCAGCGAGGAGCCATATGACCGGGGATCTGTTCAAACGCCTCTACGCCGCCCTGTCGCCGGAGCCCAATCCGGCGCTGAGCCCGGCCTTCCGGGCCCGCCAGACGCAGTTGCCCACCCTCTGGCTGCTGGGCAAGACGGGGGCGGGCAAGTCTTCCCTGATCCGGGCCCTGACCGGCGACAGCGCGGTCGAGATCGGCAACGGCTTTCGTCCCTGTACCCGTACCGCCGCTGGCTACGATTTCCCCGCCGCCCGGCCGGTGCTGCGTTTTCTCGACACCCGTGGCCTGGGCGAGGCGGGTTACGATCCGGCGGAGGACATCCGTGCCTGCCAGGGCCGCAGCCATGCGCTGCTGGCGCTGGTGCGGGCCGACGACCCCGAGCAAGGCGCCCTGCTCAAGGCCCTGGCGGACATCCGTCGCCAGGGTGGCATCGGCCAGTTGCTGGCGGTGCACACCGGCCTCGGGCTGGTGGGTGATCCCCGCCAGCGCGGGCAGGCGGTGGCCCGGCATCAGCAGTTGCTGGAGCAGGCCTGGGGACAGCCCCTGTCCCGGGTCGAGCTGGATCTGCCGGCCCAGGGCGAGGCGTTCGGCCTCGAGGCCTTGCTGGCGCAACTGGCCGATGTGCTGCCGATAGCGCGGCAGCTGCTCGAGCACCGCCAGCACCGGGATCGGGAGCAGCACAACTTCGCCCTGTTGCGCCGGGAACTGCTCTGGTACGCGGGCGCCGCCGGCGCCTGCGACGCCCTGCCGGCGGTGGGCCTGGTGGCGGTGCCCGGCATCCAGGGCAAGCTGCTGCACAGCCTGGCGGCCCACTACGGCCTGGAGTGGGACCGGCGGCGCTTCGCCGAGTTCGCCGCCGCCCTGGGCGGCGGCTTCGCGCTCCACTACCTGTCCCGCCTGGGCGTACGCCAGCTGATCAAGTTCATTCCCGTTTATGGCCAGACCCTGGGGGCCACCACCGCCGCCGCCATGAGTTTTGCCACCACCTATGCCCTGGGGCGGGCCGCCTGCAAGTACCTGTATCACCTGAGCCGGGGCGAGGAGGTGGTGGCCGGCGACATCAGGGCCAGCTTCGATCAGGCGATGCAGGACATCAGGAGCACGGCCGAACATGAAACCCATCGTCACTAGTTTCCGGCTGCTGCGCAGGCAGTTGCCCGGCCTGCCCTGGTGGCTGCTGCTGGGCGGCGCCCTGCCGGTAGTAGTGCTCAGCCTGCTGGGCGCGCTCTACCTGTTCGAACGCGGCGCCTGGGGCTGGTTCTTGCTGTTGCTGCTGCTGGCCTGCCTGCCTCTGCTGCTGCTACGCCGGAAACCGCTGCCGGCCCTGGCGGACTGGCAGCCCGAGCCGGATGGCCAGTGGTCGGCCTTCGAGCGGGAAATCTGGCAGCGGGCCCTGGCTTTGGGGCGGGAGCGGCTGGCCCGGGAGCCGGAATGGGCGAGGCTGCGGGAACACGGCCTGGCCCTGTTCCGCCAGGTGGCGGCCGATTATCACCCCGCGGACAGGGAGGCCGAGCTGGCCTTCACCCTGCCCGAGCTGCTGCTGCTGACCGAGGAGGTGAGCCGGCGCTATCGCCGCTTCCTGCTGGAGCATGTGCCCTATGTGGAGCAGCTGCGGCTGGACCGGCTGCATGGCCTCTACCGGCAGCGGGACCGGTTGCGCGCCGCCAGGCGCTGGTACGACGCCTACCGCTGGTTGCGGCTGCTGACCCCCGAGGGCTGGGTGGCGGCAGGCCGGGATCGGATACTGGGCGAGCTGTTCGAGGGCATGAGCGAGCAGCTGCAATTGCAGCTCAAGCAGGCCCTGCTGGCGGAGGTGGCGGCGGTGGCCATCGATCTCTACGGCGGCCGCTTCCGGCTTGCCGAGCGGGAGCTGCCGCCGGATCCCCGCCTGGCGGAAGACGAGCGGGATCTGGCCGACGGCCCGGCCCCGCTGCGGGTGCTGCTGGTGGGCCAGCCCAACGCGGGCAAGTCATCCCTGATCAACGCTCTGCTCGGGCGCACGGTGGCGGAGGTGAGCGCCCTGCCCAGCACCGCGCGCAAGCGGGTCTACCGTTATCAACTGGAGGGGATCCCGCTACTGCACCTGGTCGACACCCCCGGCATCGCCACCCCGGAGGCGAGCGAGGACTGGCTGGTACGGCAGATGGCGGACAGCGATCTGGTGCTCTGGCTGCTGAAGGCCAACCAGCCGGCCCGGCAGGCGGATCTGGCCCTGAAGCAGGCGTTCGACGCCCATCTCGCCCGGCCCGAGCAGCGTGGCCGCCGGGCGCCGGCCCTGCTGGCCCTGGTCAACCAGGTGGATTTGCTGCCCCCGGTCGCGGCCCCGCCCGGGGGTCCGGCCAAGGCCGCGACCATCCGGGAGGCGCTGGACTACAATCGCGAATTGCTGGGCGCGGACGCGGCCCTGGCTTTGAGCCTGGCGCCGGGACAACCGCCGCAAGGGCTGGAGGCCCTGCTGGAGCGGCTGAGCGCCGCCCACGACGACGCCATCCAGACCCAGCTTGGCCGCCGCCGGCAGGGGGCTTCAAATCCAGCCCTCAACGAGCAGCTGGCCCGCTTGCGCCGCCTGGGCCGGCAGATGTGGGGCCTGTACCGGGACGGCTGAGGCCTCCCCATGGGCGCGGTTTTGCGCTATACTCCGCCGCTTAATTTTTGTACTGACGACCGGTGCCCATGACGCAAGACTCCCCGACCCGAACCTCCTCCTTTGCCAGCGGCCGCTTCTCCGTCGCCCCCATGCTCGACTGGACCGACCGCCACTGCCGCTATTTCCACCGGCTGATGAGCCGCCATGCCCAGCTCTATACCGAGATGGTCACCACCGGCGCCATACTGCACGGCAAGGGCGACTACCTGGCGTTCAGTTCCGAGGAGCATCCCCTGGTGCTGCAGCTGGGCGGCAGCGATCCGGCGGCCCTGGCCCGGTGCGCGGTGTTGGCCGAGCAGCGCGGCTACGACGAACTCAACCTCAACGTGGGCTGCCCCTCGGATCGGGTGCAAAACGGCATGTTCGGCGCCTGCCTGATGGCCGAGCCGGCCCTGGTGGCCGAGTGCGTGGCGGCGATGAAGGCCGAGGTGGCCATACCGGTCACGGTGAAGACCCGCATCGGCATCGACGAGCAGGACAGCTACGGTTTTCTTTGCACCCTGGTGGAGCGGCTGATCGAGGCGGGCACCGACAGCCTGATAGTGCACGCACGCAAGGCCTGGCTGAAGGGGCTGAGCCCGCGGGAAAACCGGGAGATCCCCCCCCTCGACTACGAGCGAGTCTACCGGCTCAAGCGGGACTACCCCGGCTTGACCATCGCCATCAACGGCGGCATCAAGAGCCTGGACGAGGCCAGGGTGCACCTCGAACACCTGGACGGCGTCATGCTCGGCCGCGAGGTGTACCAGAACCCCTACCTGCTGGCAGAGGTGGACGCGGCCCTGTTCAACGACGGCCGCGAGGTCCCCAGCCGCCACCAGGTGATCCGCAACCTGCTGCCCTACATCGAGCGGGAGCTGGGCCGGGGCACCTATCTCGGCAACATCACCCGCCATACCCTGGGCATTTTCCAGGGGCTGCCCGGGGCCCGGGCCTGGCGCCGCCACCTGAGCGAGAACGCCCACAGGCCCGGCGCCGGCACCGAGGTGGTGGAGGCGGCCCTGGCCAAGGTACCGGAGGCCGTGGTCGACTATAGTTAAGGCATCCTCAGCCAACAAAGGAGCCAAGCCCATGGGAAACCACGCCTTGACCATCGAATTTCCGGAGTACGTGGACAAGATAGACGAGTTGAAACAGCAGGATGCGGAGTTCGCCCGGATGGCAAACGAGTATCACAAGCTGGACCACCAGATAGCGGGGCTGGAGTCCCGGAACATGCCGGTGGCGGACGAACACTTCGAAGAGCTGAAGATGCAGCGACTGCGGCTGAAGGATCAAATCTACAAGCGGCTGCTCAACGGCCAGGGGTAAGCGAGCGCGGAAAGGTGTCGGTGTGGGCTCCTTTCCGCTTTTTAATGGTCCCTGCCTGTCAATTCCATTTTCTGGTCTCGACGGCAGCGACGAACTGGCAGAGCATTTAGCATAAGCTAATATAAGGGGCGCAAGCCCCTTTTCTCATCCAGCCCCATGGAGAGCCGCCATGAACGTGATCAAGACCCGGGTCGCCATCATCGGCGCCGGTACCGCCGGCCTCGCCGCCTGGCGTGCCGCCCGCGCCCACCGGCAGGAGGTGGTACTGATCGAGGGAGGCGCTTACGGCACCACCTGCGCCCGGGTCGGCTGCATGCCCTCCAAGCTGCTGATTGCCGCCGCCGACTGCGCCCACCAGCTGGAGCGGGCCCCGACCTTCGGCATCCACCCGGGGCAGGTGCAGATCCGCGGCCGGGAGGTGATGGCCAGGGTCAGGGACGAACGGGATCGCTTCGTGGGGCTGGTGAATGCTTCGGTCGAGTCCATTCCCGTTGAACTCCGGCTGCGGGGGCGCGCCCGCTTCGTGGACGCACACAGCCTGATGGTGGACGATCACACCCGTATCGAGGCCGATGCCCTGGTGATCGCCACCGGCTCCCGGCCGTCCTTTCCCGCCGACTGGCGGCGGCTTGGCGACCGTCTGGTGGTCAGCGACGAAGTGTTCGAGTGGCAACAACTGCCCGGCTCGGTGGCGGTGTTCGGTCCGGGCGTCATCGGTCTGGAGCTGGGCCAGGCCCTGCACCGGTTGGGGGTGAAAAGCTGGATGTTCGGCATGGGCGGCCAGGTCGGCCCCCTGACCGATCCCGAGGTCATGGGCTACGCCGCCGGGTGCTTGCGGAAAGCGTTTTTTCTGGACGCGGATGCCCGGATCGGCCGCATGGAGCGGCAGGGGCAGGGGGTGGAGATCGACTTTCTCGATGCCGAGGGAGTGAACCAGCGGATCCGGGTGGATTATGTGCTCGCCGCCACCGGTCGCCGGCCCAATGTGGACGGCCTGGGGCTGGAGCGGCTCGGCATGGCGCTGGACGACAGGGGCGTGCCGCTGGCCGATCCCTATACCCTGCAGACCAGCCTGCCCCACATCTTCGTGGCCGGCGACGCCAGCAACCAGCTGCCGCTGCTGCACGAGGCCAACGACCAGGGGCGCATCGCCGGTGACAATGCGGGCCGCTTTCCCGAGGTGCGGGCCGGCCTGCGCCACAGCCGGCTGTCGGTGGTGTTTACCGATCCCCAACTGGCCATGGTGGGCGCCGATTACCGCGAGCTGGAACGGCGCTACGGCGGCTGCGACTGCTTCGCCATCGGCCGGGCCGCCTTCGAGGATCAGGGCCGCAGCCGGGTCATGCTGCGTCACCAGGGGCTGTTGCGCGTCTATGGCGAGCAGGGCAGCGGCCTCTTTCTCGGCGCCGAGATGATGGCCCCGGAAGCCGAGCACCTGGCACACCTGCTGGCCTGGGCGCACCAGAGCCGGATGACGGTGGCCCAGATGCTCGCCATGCCCTTCTATCACCCGGTGGTGGAGGAAGGGCTGAGAACCGCCCTGCGCGATCTCCATGCCAGGCTGCATCTGGGGCCTGCCCTCGGCGATCGCTGCATGGAGTGCGGGGTAGGGGACTGAGGCCGGACCTTCCTATTTGCCGCCGGATGGGTGACTATTGCTCCCCAAAAGTGACGAATAACGGTGAAAGCGTGAATTTAAGGGATCTCGAATACCTGGTGGCCCTGGCCGAGGAGCGTCATTTCCGCAAGGCGGCGGAAAAATGCTTCGTCAGCCAGCCCACCCTGAGCGGCCAGCTGCGCAAGCTGGAGGACGAACTGGGGGTGCTGCTGATGGAGCGCACTTCCCGCAAGGTGCTGTTCACCCCGGCGGGGGAGGCCATTACCGCCCAGGCCCGGCGGGTGCTGGCGGCCACCAAGGAGCTCAGGGATATCGCCCGCACCTTCACCGAACCCATGTCGGGGGAGCTGCATATCGGGCTGATCCCGACGGTGGGCCCCTATCTGCTGCCCCATATTATTCCCGCCCTCAAGCGGCACTTTCCCGAACTGCATATCTACCTGTACGAGGCCCAGACCCAGACGCTGCTGAAACAGCTGGCGGACGGAGAACTGGACTGCCTGATCCTGGCCCAACTCGACAACATGGACAGCTTCGGTGCCCTGCCGCTGTACGAGGAGCCGATGATGCTGGCCCTGCCGGCGGAGCATCCCTGGGCCGGGCGGGCGCGGATCAGCCTGGGGGAGCTGAAAGGTGAAAAACTGCTGATGCTGGAAGACGGCCACTGCCTGCGGGATCAGGCCCTGGGCTTCTGCTTCGCGGCCGGCATCGGCGAGGATACCCACTTCCAGGCCACCAGCCTGGAAACCCTGCGCAACATGGTGGCGGCGGGCTCGGGGCTGACCCTGATCCCCCGGCTCGCCATCGGCTCCCATAACGGCGGCCTGGGCGTCAGCTACCTGCCGGTGACGGATCCCGAGCCCAGCCGTACCATCGCCCTGCTGTACCGCATCCATTCGGTGCGCCGGCCCTGCTTCAACGAGATGGCCAAGGTCATCGGCAAGCTGGTCAAGGAGCTGCTGTAGGCGGGCATCAAAAAAGGGGCCGGAGTCATACTCCGGCCCCTTTGCTTTCTGGCCCGCGCTGCTCAGAACAGCTCGTCGGTAATGCTGGTGCCGCCGAATTGCTGGCTGTTGCCGGCCCGGCCGTAGCGCCTGGGCTCGGTGCCTTGCACGAAGTATTCCGCCAGGCCCTGGCCATCGGCCCGCAGGCCGCTGCCGCTGTCGATGGTCACGGTCACCAGGTTTTCCGGTACCCGCCGCTGTTGTTCCGGATGTTCCTGGAGCGCGACCTTCATATAGTCGATCCAGATGGGCAGGGCGGCGCTGCCGCCGAACTCGCCACCGGTCACCTGATCCGCGCCCAGGTTGGGGTTGTGGGCGGTTCGGCCCAGGGGACGGCCGAAGTCGTCGAAGCCGACCCAGGCGGTGGCCACCCGGGCGGGGGCATATCCGGAAAACCAGGCATCGCGGGAATCGTTGGTGGTGCCGGTCTTGCCGGCGATATCCTTGCGCTCCAGTGCCCGGCCGGCGCGCCAGCCGGTGCCGTTCCACCGCCGCCCGGCACTGTTGCCGCCCCAGATGGCGGAGCTCAGGGCCTCGGTGATCAGGAAGGCGTTCTCTTCGCTGATCACCCGCTGGCTGCCGGGCTGGGCCTGGTACAGCACCTGGCCCTGGGCGTCCTCGATACGCTGCACCACGAAGGGGGTGACCTTGAGACCACCGTTGGCGAAGGTGGCGTAACCGGTGACCATCTCCAGCGGGGTGGCCGAGGGGGAGCCCAGCGCCAGGCTCTCGGTGGCCGGGATGCTGGCGGTATTGAAGCCGAAGTCGTTCAGCCGCTGCATGGTAGTCGGAATGCCGGTCTCGCGCAGCAGGCGGATGGAGACCACGTTCTTGGATCTGGCCAGGGCTTCACGCACCCGGATGGGGCCGTCGTAGACGTTGGGGGAGTTGCGCGGCCGCCAGGAGCTGCCGCTGCCGGCGTCCCAGTGGTTGATGGGGGCGTCGTTGACCATGCTGGCCAGGGTGAAGCCATTGTCCAGCGCGGCGGAGTAGATAAAGGGCTTGATGTTGGAGCCCATCTGCCGTGCCGCCTGCTCGGAGCGGTTGAACTTGTTGAGGGTGAAGTTGAAGCCGCCGACCAGGGCGGTGACGGCGCCGCTGGCGGGCTCCAGCGCCACCAGGGCGCCGTTGATCTCCGGCAACTGGGCCAGCATCCAGCCCTCGCCCTGGGGGCGTACCCAAACTTGTTCGCCGGCCTTGAGGATGTCGCCGGCGCGGCGCGGGGCATTGCCCTGGCGGCTGTCGGAGATGTAAGGGCGCGCCCACTTGAGGCCATCCCAGTCGAGCCGGATTTCGCCCTTGCCCTTGACGATGACGGTGGCCTCGCGCTCGGCCACGGCGGTGACCACTGCGGGCTGCAGCGGCCAGTAGGAGGGCTGCTCCTCGAGGTGCTGGCGGATTTGCTCTCCTTCCCAGGCATTGCCCTGCCACAGGGTGTCGGCCGGTCCGCGGTAACCGTGGCGCAGATCATAGGCCAGCAGGCCGTTGACCAGCGCCTCGTTGGCGGCCCGTTGCTCGTCCGACTGCACAGTGGTGTAGACGTTCAGCCCCCGGGTGTAGGTTTCCTCGCCGAACATGGCCAGCGCGAACTGGTGCGCCATCTCCGCCAGATAGGGGGCATTGAGGGTGATTTCGGCACCGTGGTAGCGGGCCGCCACCGGCGCGGCCATGGCGTCTTCATACTGGGAGCGGCTGATCTTGCCGGTGTCCAGCATCCGTCCCAGCACCACGGCCCGGCGTTCGCCGGCGCGGCGGGGATTGCTGATCGGGTTGAGCACCGAGGGCGCCTGGGGCAGGCCGGCGATCATCGCCATTTCCGCCAGGGTCAGCTCATGCACGCTCTTGCCGTAGTAAACCTGGGCCGCGGCGGCGACCCCGTGGGAACGGTGGCCCAGGGGGATCTTGTTGAGGTAGAGCTCGAGGATCTCGTCCTTAGTCAGCAGGGTTTCGATATGCAGGGCGAGGAAGATCTCCTTTACCTTGCGGATCACGGTTTTTTCCCGGCTCAGGAAGAAGTTCCTGGCCACCTGCTGGGTGATGGTGCTGGCGCCCTGGCGTTTTTCACCGGTGCTCAGCCAGACCACCGCCGCCCGGCTGATGCCGATGGGATCGATGCCCGGATGCTCGTAGAAACGGGCGTCCTCGGTGGCGAGGAAGGCGTCGATCAGCAATGGCGGCATCTCGGCCACGGCGATGGGAGTGCGCCTTTGCTCCCCGTACTGGGAAATCAGCTCGCCGTCCTGGCTGAAGACACGCATGGGGGTTTCCAGGCGCACGTCCTTGAGGGTGGAAACATCCGGCAGTTCCGTTCTGATCTGCTGATACAGCACGAAGAGGGCGACCAGGGCGCTGATCGTCAGGAAAAGGCCGAATAAAAACAGGCGAGAGAGCCACTTGAGCATTGAATGAGGACCCGATAAATCATTTTTTAACCAACAGCGCTCAAGTATATCCTGTGTCGCCACCCTTGTTCGAGCGCTTTGTTTTTGTACCGCAATCATTTCATCGACTTGGCGCAGTCCGTCTATCCTTACAGGGACCTATAACAACAAGCGCACGGATGCCTATGTTGAGCCTGAGCAGAAGCAGGGACTTCCAGTGGATGGTGGGAATCGATTTCGGGGTGTGCAGCATCAAGGCCGTGGTGCTCAGGGGCAAGCCGGGCCATTACCAGCTGGAGGCCCTGGCCAGGGTGCCCACGCCCCGGGGCAGCATCGTCGATCACCAGTTGCAGGACGTGGCCCAGGTGGTGATGGCGCTGCGCCAGCTGCGGCGCCAGCTCAACTGCCGCTGTGACAACGCCGCCACCGCCGTCACCGGCAGCAGCGTCATCACCAAGGTGATACTGGTGCCGCGCAACCTGTCTGCGGAAGAGCTGGAAAACCAGGTACTGATAGAAGCCGAGCAGCACATTCCCTTTCCGCTGGACGAGATCAGCCTGGACTACGAAAGCCTGGGGGTGAGTGCCAACCATCCCGAGCGGGAAAACATCCTGCTCAGCGCCGCCCGCACCGAAACCATCAGCACCCGGCTGAGCGCCCTGCAGCAGGCGGGCTGGCATACCCGGGTGGTGGATATCGGCGTGCATGCCCTGGCCCGGGCGGTCAATGCCTGCCTGGCCGCTGACAATACCCATGCCAGAATGCTGGCGCTGGTGGATATCGGGGCCGAGTGCCTGACCTTTGCGGTCATTGAAGAGGGCGAGGTGATCCACAGTCGGTTGCAGAACTTCGGCGGCGCCCACTTCACCCGGGAACTCTGCAAGCTCACCGAGATGCCGGAAGAGAGCGTCGAACAGGCCAAGATAGCCAGCACCCTGCCCGAGGCGCTGCGTCACGACACCGAGCAGCAGCACATCACCACGGTGTTGCAGCATATTCGCCGCAACATCCAGCTGTTCTGCAGCAGTTCGGGCCACAAGCCGCCCTCCGCTCTCTTCCTCAGCGGTGGCGGCAGTTGCTTGCCGGAGCTGGCCAAGGTGCTGGAGCAGGAGCTGAGCATGCCGGTGTTGCGGCCGGACTTCGACCGCCTGTTCGAGGGGCGCGCTGCCTCCTGCCCCGATGCGGCCAGCTACATGACGGCCCTGGGGCTGGCACTGAGGAGTTTCACCTCATGTCCAATATAAACCTGCTGCCCTGGCGGGACGCGGTCCGGGCCGGGCAGAAAAAACAGTTTCTGATCTGGCTGACCCTGGCTTGCGTGGTGACGGTGGCGGTGATGCTGGCGGTCAACAGCTGGGTGCACCAACAGATCGCACGGCAACAGGAGCGCAACCAGTTGCTGCAGACCGAAACGGCCAGGCTGGACCTGGTGCTGGGCGAGATCCGTCATATCAAGACCCAGCGGACCCAGTTGCTGGAACGGATGCTGCTGATCGAGAGCTTTCAGCAAAGGCGCAACCTTTCTGTGCGGCTGTTCAACCAGTTGCCCGAGCTGGTGCCGCCCGGTGTTTACCTGAGTTCGGTCAATGTGGCCGGCAGCAGCATCGACGTGGTGGGCAAGACCGAAGCCTATACCCGGGTGGCCAGCATGATCCGCCAGATAGAAGACAGCGGCTGGCTGACGGAGCCCAGGGTCAGCTCCATTTTTGCCAGCGACACCCGGCCCATCGCCCTGAGCCAGTTCTCCATGCTGTTCAGGATCGCTGACGCCACGGCGGGGGTGACGCGATGAACTGGCAGCAGGTCAATGAACTGGACTTCGACAACATCGGCCAGTGGCCCAGGGCGGCCAAGGTTATCGCCATCCTTCTGGTGTGCGCCCTGCTGGCCGGGGCCGTCGGCTATTTCTTTATCAAGGACAGCCTGGCCCGGCTGGATCGGACCCGGGCCCAGGAGCAGCAGCTCAGGGCCGCCTTCGAGGAAAAGGCCCGCCAGGCGGCGGGGCTGCCGGCCTACCAGGAACAACTGGCGGCGTTGCAAAAACAGCTGGAGACCCAGTTGCGCAAGTTGCCCAACAGCCTGGAGATTGCCGGCCTGCTCGACGACATCAGCTTTATCGCCACCGATAACGGCCTTCACCTGGAGCGCATCAACTGGGAGCCGGAGAAGCGCGGCGAGTTTTCCACCGAGTTGCCGATGCGCATCGTGGTCAGCGGCGACTACCACCAGCTCGGCCACTTCGTGGCCGATGTGGCGGCGCTGCCCCGCATCGTCATCATCGACAGCTTCACCCTGTCCCGCAGCGGCGGCGGGCTGAACATGAGCATGCTGGCCAAGACCTACAAGTACAACAAGGCGGAGGCGCCATGAGGAGGTTTTGTCTGCTGGGGGTGCTGCTGCTGACGGCCTGCATCGACGACAGCGATCTGAACCGCTATGTGGCTGAGGTGAAGGCCCGGCCGGCCGTGCCGCCGGATCCCCTGCCCGAGATGAACGACTATGTGCCCGAAGCCTACCGCCCCGGATCCCAGCGCAGTCCTTTTGTCGAGCCGCAACCGGAACGGCCGGCGTCGCCCCAGGCCGCGGCAACGGCCTGCGCCCAGCCGCAACTGCCAGCTTCCAGGGGCGAACTGGAGCAGTATTCGCTCGACAACCTCTCGTTCAGGGGCACCCTCGGCGATGGCCAGGGACTATGGGCGCTGATCCGCACCCAGGACGGCATCACCCACAGGGTTGGCATGGGACAGCGCCTGGGCCTGAACCACGGCGAGGTGGTCGGCATCACCGGCAATGAACTGACCCTGAAGGAGTATATTTCCGACGGCAAGGGCTGTTGGGACAGCCGGGAAACCCGGCTGACATTATCCAGAACACAATAATAAGAGCGGCAGGAGTGCGTTATGGTGAGACAGGGAATGACGAAGCGGCTGGGCTGGCTGGTCCTGGGCCTGCTGCTGTGCGGACGGGGCTGGGCCGCCGTCAGCCTGGAGCAGATCAGAGTCAATCCCCTGACGGGGGACCAACTGGTGCTGGAGCTGGAATTCGATGCGCCGCCGTCCGGGGTCACCGAGCTGATGCGCCACCAGCCGGACCGGCTGGTGCTGCAGATCCCCGATGCCCGCTCCGCCCTGCGGGAGAACCCGATCCCCATAGAACGGCAGGGGATCAATGTGGTGGACGTGCGCCGGGTGGGGCCCAACCTGGAGGTGGCGCTGGGCTTCGACCGGGTGCAGCCCCACCGGCTGCAGGCCGAGGGCAATCGCCTGCAACTGCTGCTGGGCGCCGGGGTCGGCGGCACCGGCAGCGACGGCGCCTCGTTGCCGCCGGGTGCCATCAACGCCATCACCGGCATCGATTTCCGCCGGGGACGGGAAGGCCAGGGCCAGGTACTGGTGAGTCTCGAGCGCTCCAGCGCCGCCGTGGACATGCAGGTCAGCGGCAACCAAGTGATCGCCAAGTTTCACAACACCCATGTGGCCGACGAACTGCTGCGGGTGCTGGACGTCAATGATTTCGCCACCCCGGCCGGCCGGATCAGGACCAGCCGCGACGGCGGCAGTGCCCTGGTGACGGTGGAAAACAACGGGGCCTTCGACTACCGCTACGATCAGTCCGAGCGGCTGTTCGTGCTGGAGGTGGCCAGGCCGGCGCCGGCGAGTTCCGGGGAGGAACGCCGTCGCTATACCGGCAAGCCCATTTCCATGAACTTCCAGGATATTCCGGTGCGCACCGTGCTGCAGCTGATCGCCGACTTCAACAACTTCAACCTGGTTACCACCGACTCGGTGCAGGGCAACATCACCCTGCGCCTGGACGGCGTGCCCTGGGAGCAGGCGCTGGACACCATATTGCAGGTGCGAGGTCTCGACAAGCGGCTGGACGGCAATATCCTGCTGGTGGCGCCGGCGGCGGAGCTGGCGGGCCAGGAGCGGCAGCAGCTGGAAAACCGCCAGGCCCAGGAGGTGCTGGCTCCCCTGGTCACCGAGCCCCTGCAGGTAAACTACGCCAGGGCCGCCGATATCCGGGCGCTGCTGGTCGGCGAGGGACCTGGCGGGAAAAAAGCTACTTTAAGCAGTCAGGATGAGTCAGTTTCTGTTGGCGGCGAGGCTGATGGGAACAGAGCCAGTCTTAGTAGTTATGGAGGGGCCAGTGAGCTGACTGTAACGACAAGGGCGGCAGGTTATATGTTGTCGGAGCGGGGTAGCGTATCCGTGGATGAACGAACCAATACCCTGATAGTGAACGATACCAGGGATAAAATTGACGAAATTCGTGGCTTGCTGAAGATCCTTGATATCCCTGTTAAACAGGTGGTTATTGAAGCGCGAATGGTGACCATAGACGATGGTTTCGAGGAGGCTTTCGGGGTGCGTTGGGGCTACAGCAACGATACCAGCGGGGGCCACAACCGGCAAAGTGTGAGCGGCACCCTGGAGGGGTTTCGCGCCGGCGCCAACGACAACTCCCTCAACGTCAACCTGCCGGTGGCCGGGGCGGCGGGCAGTATCGCCTTTCAGATAGCCAAGCTCGACGGCGGCCGTATCCTGGATCTGGAGTTGTCGGCCCTGGAGCGGGAAAACCGGGCCGAGATCATCGCCAGCCCCAGGGTGACCACCTCCAACCAGAAGCCGGCCCTGATCAGGCAGGGCACCCAGATCCCCTTTTCCTCTTCCAGTGAACGCGGCACCCAGGTACAGTTCAAGAACGCCGTGCTCAGTCTTATGGTCATGCCGCAGATCACCCCCGACAACAGGGTGGTGCTGGACCTGATAGTCACCCAGGACACCATCGGCGAGCGTATTCCCCAGGCGACGGGCGGGGAGGCGGTGGCCATCAACACCCAGTCGATCACCACCCAGGTGCTGGTCAACGACGGGGAAACCCTGGTGCTGGGGGGCATCTTCCAGCAGAACATCAGCCGCAACGTGACCAAGGTGCCGGTGCTGGGCGATATTCCGGTGGTGGGCAACCTGTTCAAGACCACCCGGGACAACAACAGCAAGCGCGAGTTGATTATCTTCGTCACCCCCCGTATCGTGCACGACAGTATCTGAGTGTCGGGCCGGGTCCGCTGGCTCGGCTCTGTTTGACCCCGAAAGCGGCGTTGCCCTTGCCAGCGTCCGGCGCAGTTGCGATAATCCGGCGTCCAATTTCAGAACGTTAAGGTTAGGTTCATCGTCGACCCTGCGGTGTTCGTGGGGCGCATTTGTTTGTGAGAATTTCGTGTAACATGGCTGAGAAACGCAATATCTTCCTAGTAGGGCCCATGGGTGCGGGCAAGAGCACCATCGGTAAATACCTGGCGCAACAACTGCATATGGACTTCTACGACTCCGATCAGGAGATTGAGCGTCGAACCGGTGCCGATATCAGCTGGGTGTTTGATGTAGAGGGTGAAGAAGGCTTCCGCCAGCGCGAAGAAAAGGTGATCAACGACCTGAGCGAATTGCAGGGCATCGTCCTGGCCACCGGAGGCGGCTCGGTCAAGAGCAAGGAAAGCCGCAACCGGCTGTCGGCCCGGGGCATAGTGGTCTACCTGGAAACGCCGGTGGAGAAACAGCTGGCCCGGGTGCAGAAAGACAAGCGCCGTCCGCTGCTGCAGACCGAGGAACCGCCCCAGGACGTACTGGAGCGCCTCGCCGCCGAGCGCAACGAACTCTACCTGGAAATTGCCGACTATGTGGTGCGCACCGACGAGCAGAGTGCTAAATTGGTTGCCAATCAAATAGTTGAACTGATCGGCCTGTAACGGGCAGGAGATCCATGGAAAGGTTAACCGTCAATCTGGGGGAGCGCAGCTACCCCATCATCATCGCCGAGGGCTGCCTGGCCGAGACCTCGCTGCTGCGCGACGCGGTCAAGGGCAAGAAGGTGCTGGTGCTCACCAACGAGGTGGTCGCCCCGCTCTATCTGGATCTTCTGGTCAAGGCGCTGGCGCCGCTCGAGGTCGACAGCCTGGTGTTGCCCGACGGCGAGCAATACAAGACCCTGGACACCTTCAATCAGGTGATGGGCAAGCTGCTCGCGGGCAACCATGGTCGGGACACCACCCTGATCGCCCTGGGGGGCGGGGTGGTCGGCGATCTCACCGGTTTCGCCGCCGCCTGCTACCAGCGCGGCGTGCCCTTTATCCAGGTGCCCACCACCCTGCTGGCCCAGGTCGATTCCTCGGTGGGCGGCAAGACCGCGGTCAACCACCCGCTCGGCAAGAACATGATCGGTGCCTTCTACCAGCCGGAGCTGGTGCTTATCGACACCCTCTGCCTGCAGACCCTGCCCGAGCGCGAGTTCGCCGCCGGCCTGGCGGAAGTGATCAAGTACGGCATCATCTGGGATGCGGCCTTCTTCGCCTGGCTGGAGCAGAACCTGCAGCGCCTGCAGCGGCTGGAGGCCGACGCCCTGGCCTACGCCATCCGCCGCTGCTGCGAGATCAAGGCGGAGATGGTGGCCAGCGACGAGCGGGAGCACGGGGTACGGGCCCTGCTCAATCTGGGCCATACCTTCGGCCACGCCATCGAAGCGGAGATGGGGTACGGCAACTGGCTGCACGGAGAAGCGGTGGCGGCCGGCACCATGCAGGCCTGCCACACCGCCCGGCTGCGCGGCGACATGAGCGATGACGAGGTGGCGCGGGTCGAGGCCCTGCTGATCAAGGCCCACCTGCCGGTACAGGGGCCCGCCGAGATGGACATCGGACATTACCTGCCGCACATGCTGCGCGACAAGAAAGTGCTGGCCGGCAAGCTCAGGCTGGTGCTGCCGCTCGGTATCGGTCGTGCCCGGGTGGTGGACGACGTCACCGAGCAACAGCTGGCCTTGGTGGTGGTGCCGGAACGGCAAGCGTGACCGAGGCCGTCGACCTTTCCTTCTCCTCTCAGCAGCAGCTGCTGGCGCGGCTGCTGCACCTTTCCCGCCTCGATACCGATTTTATCCTGCTTTCCGGGCCCGAAGGCGCCGGCAAGTCCCACCTGGCGGCCAGGCTGGTCGATGGCAGCGAGCTGTTGCTGCCGGTACTGCTCGATGCCAATGCCCTCGATGCCAATGCCCGTTTTCGAGATGCCCTGCTGACGGCCTGGTTTCCCGGCGGTATCTTCGATGCGGAGGATCCCCTGCCGGCCTCGATGGCCCGGTTGCTGTCGGCCAGTCCCGGCAAGCGTCTGCTGGTGGTGGACAACGCCGAATGGCTGCCGGAGGATATGTTGCTGGAGCTGGCCCGGCTGCACCGGGAGTTGCCCGCGGGAGCGCGTCCCTTTATGGTATTGCTGGGCGACGAGCAATGGGCGGGGGAGACCCGCCGGCTGCTCGATGAGGAGGCCGGCGGCCAGGTGCTGGAAGTGGAGGTGCCGCCCCTCACCGAGGAAGACAAGCAGGCGTTATGGCTGGCGCTGGGATATAAAGAGACACGCGAGGCACCGAGCGATATCCTTTATCCCGGTGACGCCACGGGCATGATGGAGCCGCAGATGAAAATACCCGGTTATCAGCAGCTGTTGGAACAGAAGACAATCAAGATATTGCTGACCTCCCTGATCCTGGTGGTGCTGCTGATCATTATCGTCAGCCTGCTGGGAGGAGGGCGGGACAGCGCCGCTCCCGAGCCGGCGCAGTTGCCGCAGGAGGAAACCCTGCCCGAGGCGCCGGCCGCGCCGCTGACGTTGTCTCCCGTCGAGGAACAGGCCGACACCGGGCCGACCCCGGCGGGCGAGGCGCCGGTGCGTGACTGGCCGGCCGAACCCTTGCCCGCCACGCCCGACATCAGCACCAAGGTTGCCGAAACCCCGGACGACAGCGACAAGGAGCGGGTGGTGATCGAGGACGAGGTCGTTACCCGGCTGATGCAGCGGGGGCAGGGCCAGCCTCAGCCTGGCGCCGCTGCATCAGCCGGGTAACGACC
>NZ_NMUO01000051.1 GCF_002237365.1 Zobellella denitrificans | reverse complement strand
AACGGAGCAGCGCCGGGCGGCGCGGCCGCTAGAGTACCGAACAGTTTAAAACTTAGGCAGCGCCTTTCCCCTTTGTCGATGACTTCTGACGAGGTGTAGTCTGTCGGCCAAAGGGCACTACTCCTCCGACCGTCACCTGCCAGGGATGGCAGGTGCGAGCCTACAGGGACGTACTTGCGGCGTGTCGGCGGAGGTCGCCCTGTTGACTCTTCTCTGTGTCGCAACAGACAACAAATAGCCGATTGGTCAATATTTGAGCTGAACGGTGCTCCAGGATTCAGGCCGGGTCGAACTTCAGCAGGTGGAAGTGCTTCTTGCCCCGGCACAGCACCAGGTAGCGGTGGTGCAGGGGAGCAATGCCGGCCAGGCTGTCGCCTCCGGCCCGGACGCCGTTCACGCTGATGGCGCCCCGGGCGATCAGTTCCCGCGCCTGGCGGTTGGAGCCGGCCAGCTTGGCTGCGACCACCAGCTCCACCAGCGAACCCGTGGCTTCCACCCGGGTCAGGGGGATGCCGTCCAGCTCCAGTTGGGCGAACTCGGCCGGGCTCAGTCGACCGAACTCCCCGGAAAACAGCGCCGAGCTTATCCGTTCGGCACCTCGCAGCGCCTCCTCGCCATGCACCAGCCGGGTCAGCTCCCGGGCCAGCACCCCTTGGGCCCGGGGCTTGCCGCCTTGCCGGTCCTCCGCCTCCATGGCGGCTATCTCCACCAGGGGGAGAAAGCTGTAGTAACGCAGGAAGCGATGGACATCCTCATCGGCGGTGTTCAGCCAGAACTGGTAGAAGGCGTAGGGCGAGGTCCTGGTCGGATCCAGCCAGACGGTGCCGCTTTCGGTCTTGCCGAACTTGGTGCCGTCCGCCTTGGTGATGAGCGGCAGGGTCAGTCCGAATACCCGCTGCCGGTTGAGCCGGCGCACGAGATCGATGCCGCTGGTAATGTTGCCCCACTGATCGTTGCCGCCGATCTGCAGGCTGCAGCCCCGCTCCCGGTTGAGCACGGCGAAGTCGTAGGATTGCAGCAGGGAGTAGGAAAACTCGGTGAACGACAGCCCCTGCTCGGGGCGGGCCAGTCGTTGCCTGACCGATTCCCGGGCGATCATGGCATTCACCGAAAAATGCTTGCCGAGGTCCCGCAGAAAGCCGAGCACGTCCATGCCGGCCAGCCAGTCGCGGTTGTTGACCAGTTGCACCCGATCATTGCCGTCCGCACCCAACAACCGGCCTATCTGCTCACCCAGTGCGTCCACCCAGCCTTGCACCGCCTCGGCGCTGTTCAGGCTGCGTTCCTTGGCCTTGAAGCTGGGGTCGCCGATCATGCCGGTGGCGCCGCCGATCAGGGCCACCACCCGGTGGCCGGCGCCCAGGAAGCGGCGCAGCATCAGCAGGGGGACCAGATGGCCGATGTGCAGGCTGCCGGCGGTGGGATCGAAACCGCAGTACAGGGTGCGGGCATCGGCGTCGAGGTGCGCCGCCAGGGCGGCGGGATCGGACAACTGGGCAATAAGGCCGCGCCGTTGCAACTCGTCGAGCAAGGAGGAACCGGTCGTATCCATGGGAAGACTCCGTTGGCAAAAGCCCGATCCTGCTCCGGACGCGGCCGGCCAGCTATGTCCTTTATGGGACAGTTTGCGATAATCGTCGGCTCCAACCTCCGGAGAGAATAGCGATGAAAGACCTGGACGAAGCCCTGCTGGCCAGGGCGATCGATGCCTTGGGCGGTGCCGCCTTTCCCCGGGCGCTGGCCCGCCTGCTGGAAACCCTGCTCGGGTGCGATTGCCTGCTGATGGTGGGCTATCGCACCGGGGGCCGCGCGCTGTATCTGTACGACAACCTGCGGCATCGGCGCGAGCTGCTGTTTCAGCAGTACCTGAACGGCCTTTACACCGAGGATCCCTTCTGCCGGGCGCTGAGCGCCGGCCTGGCCGAGGGCGTCTACTCGCTGCGCGCACTGGCGGCGGCGCAGGGCATGGCGCCCCATTATCTGGCGGCCTTCTATCGGGACACCGGCTGGCAGGAGGAGCTGGGGCTGGTGATCAGGCTCAACGACGGCCAGTGGCTGATGATCTTTTTTGGCCGCCTGCAGGCCAGACCCTTCACCCCGGCGGAGCAGGCGGAGCTGCGCCGCCGTCTCCCCTTGCTGGGGGCCCTGTGCCGGCGGCACTGGCCCGGTGGCATCGGTCCGCTGGCGCTGTCGCCGCCCGGTGCGGCCGACATGGACCGCCGGGTGCAGGCGGCCCTGGCCAGTTTCGGCCGGGCCAGACTGACCCGGCGCGAGGGACAGGTGGCTTCCTTGCTGGTACAGGGCCTCGACAACGGCGCCATCGCCGCCGGGCTCGGCATCGGCGAGGGCACGGTCAAAAACCACCGCAAGCATTTGTACGCCAAGTTCGGGGTGGACTCGCGGGCAGCGCTGTTCGCGCTTTTTCTCAACCACCTGATCACCGGTGACGGCGAGTCCGGTCGAAGGGAAGGATAAGGCCGTCGCTGGCGCCGGGCCGGGGCCGGGAATTCCCCGGCCGGTGTCGCTTATGTTGCCGTTCCGGTCGGATTTATCCGTCCAAGCCCGCGGTCGGAGCGGGGTATGCTGGCGCCTTTACCGCGAGGCGGTGATGCCCTTTGTCAAGGGGCAGGCAACAGTAGCCCCTCGCCCCCGGGGCCCATAGGCGTGTATAATGGCCGCCTCTTCTGGGCGCACTGATACAGGATTCAAAGGGGACAGATCGTTATGATCCCAAGGATTGATCTGCAGCAGCAGATAAACCCCACCTATTTTTCGTTTCTCGAGGCCTTGGCCGACAGCGGTTTTCGCGGTGACATAGAGCGCAGTTACGCCAGCCGGCTGGCGGTGGCCACCGACAACAGCGTTTACCAGTGCCTGCCGCAGGCGGTGGTGTTTCCCCGCTCCAGCCAGGATCTGGTGGTGATGCTGACCCTGGCCGGCAAGGAGGCCTACAGGGATATCCGTTTCTCCCCCCGGGGCGGCGGCACCGGCACCAACGGCCAGTCGCTCAACGACAACATCGTGGTCGACCTGTCCCGCCATATGCACCAGTTGCTGACCCTGGATGCCGAGGGGCGCCGGGTACGGGTACAGACCGGCATGGTCAAGGACAAGCTCAACCAGCTGGTGGCCCCCCAGGATCTGTTCTTCTCGCCGGATCTGTCCACCAGCAACAGGGCCACCATCGGCGGCATGATCAACACCGACGCCTCCGGCCAGGGTTCCCTGGTCTATGGCAAGACCTCGGATCACGTGCTGGGGGTGACCGCCGTGCTGGTGGACGGCACCCTTATCGAAACCGGGCCGGTGTCCGGCGAGGCGCTGGACCAGAAGCTCGAGGAAGACAGCCGGGAAGGGGAGCTGTACCGCTGCGTCTACCACAGCGTAACCGGGCACGCGGGCGAGATAGAGCAGCGCTTCCCCAAACTCAACCGCTTCCTGACCGGCTACGACCTCAAACATGTTTACGACAAGCATACCCATACCCTGGATCTGACCCGTATCCTGTGCGGCTCCGAGGGGTCGCTCGCCTTTATCACCGAAGCCTGGCTGGATCTGACCCCCATTCCCAAATACCGTACCCTGGTCAACGTCAAGTACGACAGTTTCCAGTCCGCCCTGCGCAACGCCCCGCTGATGGTGGAGGCCAAGGCGCTGTCGGTGGAAACCGTCGACTCCAGGGTGCTCAACCTGGCGCGGGAAGACATCATCTGGCATTCGGTGAGCGATCTGATCCGGGACGTGCCGGGCAAGGTGATGGACGGCCTCAACATGGTGGAGTACGCCGACCAGGACGAAGCCGCCCAGCGCGACAAGGTCGAGGCCCTCTGCGCCCGGCTCGACGAGCTTATCAAACGGGGCGAGGCGGGCATCATCGGCTACCAGCGGTGCGACGATCTGGCCTCCCTCAACCGCATCTACGCCATGCGCAAGAAGGCGGTGGGCCTGCTCGGCAACGCCAAGGGTCGCAAGAAGCCGGTGGCCTTCGTGGAGGACACCGCGGTGCCGCCCGAGCACCTGGCCGACTACATCATGGAATTCCGCCAGCTGCTCGACGATCATGGTCTGCAGTACGGCATGTTCGGCCATGTGGACGCCGGCGTGCTGCACGTGCGCCCGGCGCTGGACCTGACCGACCCGGAGCAGGAGGTGATGCTGCGCCGCATCTCCGATCAGGTCAACGCCCTCACCGCCAAATACGGCGGCCTGATGTGGGGCGAGCACGGCAAGGGCTACCGCTCCGAATACAGCCCGGTGTTCTTCGGCGAAACGCTCTTTACCGAGCTGCGCCGCATCAAGTCGGCCTTCGATCCCTTCAACCGTCTCAACCCGGGCAAGATCTGCACCCCGCTGGACAGCCTGGAGCAACTGGTGTCGGTGGATGCCACCAAGCGCGGCTTCTTCGACCGGCAGATCCCGGTGCACGTGCGTGACGGCTTCACCCAGGCCATGGACTGCAACGGCAACGGGCTCTGTTTCGACTTCGAGGTGCGCTCGCCCATGTGCCCCTCGATGAAGCTCACCGCCGACCGGCGCCACTCCCCCAAGGGCCGGGCCGGCCTGGTGCGGGAATGGCTGCGCCAGCTCTCGGCCCAGGGCTTCGATCCCATGGCCGAAGAGGCGGCGGTGATGAGCCGGGGCACCAGCGTCAAGGGCATGGTGGAGCGCATCAAGCACACCCTGGCCAGGCGCCGGGGCGAATACGACTTCTCCCACGAGGTGAAGGAGGCGATGGACGGCTGCCTGGCCTGCAAGGCCTGCTCCAGCCAGTGCCCGATCAAGGTGGACGTGCCCACCTTCCGCGCCCGTTTCCTGCAGCTCTACCACCAGCGCTACCAGCGCCCGCCCAAGGATTACCTGGTGTCCTGGGTGGAAAGCTACACCCCCTGGATGGCGAAAGCCCCGGGCCTGGTTAACCCGGTGATGAAAAACCAGTGGGTCAAGCGCGGCGCCGCCTCTTGGCTTGGCATGGTGGACATGCCGCTGGTGAGCAACCCCAGCCTCAAGACCCTGCTGGCCGACGGCCCGGCCGGCCAGTTCGACCTGGCCCGGCTGCAGGGCCTGAGCGCGGAGCAGAAGGCGAAAACCGTGCTTATCGTGCAGGACCCCTTCACCTCCTTCTACGATGCCCAGGTGGTGTTCGATCTGGTGCGCCTGGCCACGGCGCTCGGCTTCGCGCCGGTGGTGCTGCCGTTCAAGCCCAACGGCAAGGCGGCTCATGTGAAAGGCTTTTTGCGCCGTTTCGCCGCCATGGCCGCCGACAGCGCCCAGTTCCTCAACCAGCTGGCCCGGCTCGGCATTCCCATGATGGGGGTGGATCCCTCCCTGGTGCTCTGCTACCGGGACGAATACGACAAGATCCTGGGCCCGGCCCGGGGCGACTTCGAGGTGCTGCTGCCCCAGGAGTGGCTGCTGCGGGTGCTGGAGCAAATCCCGGCCCGGCAGCCGGCCGGCGAGCCCTGGTACCTGTTCGCCCACTGCACCGAAAAGACCGCCAAGCCCGCCACCCACCAGGACTGGGGCAGGATCTTCGGCCACCTGGGCGCCCGGCTCGAGCCGGTGGCGGTGGGTTGCTGCGGCATGGCCGGCACCTACGGCCACGAAACCAGGAACCTGGAAGGCTCCAGGACCCTCTATGGCCTGAGCTGGGCCGAGCCCATGGGCAGGTTGCCCCGGGAACGCTGCCTGGCCACCGGCTTCTCCTGCCGCAGCCAGGTCAAGCGGATGGAAGGGCAGCCGGTCAAGCATCCGGTGCAGGCTCTGCTAAGCTTGTTGACGTAAGGCAACAAGGAGAAGCATATGGGTCTGTTATGGGGGTTGATCATCGGCGGCCTGGCCGGCTGGATAGCGGGCAACCTGATGAAAGGGCAGGGCTTTGGCCTGCTCGGCAACATCGTCGTCGGCCTGGTGGGCGGCTTTCTCGGCGGCCTGCTGTTCCGCCTGCTGGGGCTGGCCGCCACCGGCATCATCGGCTCGCTGGTGATGTCGGTGATCGGCGCCGTGCTGCTGATCTTCGTGGTCGGCAAAATCGCCCGGCGTTAGCGGTGATGTGAAGCCTGAGGGGAGAGGCGTTGGGCGTGAGGCGCCTAACGCCTAACGCCTCACTTCAAATTGCGTCTTTTATGTGGAAACGTGAATTTACACTGGACTCTTTGAACCAACTGTCAGAGAATACGCTCGCAGCCCAGTTGGGCATGACCTTTTGTGACGTGGGTCACGATTATCTGCGCGGCAGTATGCCGGTCGACCATCGCACCCACCAGCCTCTTGGCATGTTACATGGCGGCGCTTCCGTAGCGCTGGCCGAGACCCTGGGTTCAGTAGCTGCCAATATGTGCGTTGAAGCGGGTTATTATTGCGTTGGTCTGGAGGTTAACGCAAATCACGTCCGCGCCAAGCGAAGCGGCCTTGTCATAGGTACCGCACGTCCCCTCCATTTGGGCGCGACGACACAAGTCTGGCAGATCGACATCCATGATGAGAAAGATCGACTGGTTTGTACCAGCCGGTTGACCATGGCGGTGTTGAGACAAAAACGGCCAGATTAGCCTTGTGAATCTTTGTGTGACACACACTGTGTGAAGGGAAGCCCTCACCCCCGGTGAGCAATGGGTTGTCCCTGGCCTTTTACTGTATCAGTCCGCCGACATTTTATTTATTTCGGAACTGTTAAATGACAAATACTTCTGTTGTACCTGCTTTCGCTGACCTCGGCCTGGCGCCTGCCGTTCTTCAAGCTCTGACCGATGCCGGTTACGAGCAGCCTTCTGCCATCCAGGCCGCCGCCATCCCCACCCTGCTGACCGGGCGGGACGTGCTGGGTCTGGCGCAAACCGGTACCGGCAAAACCGCCGCCTTCGCCCTGCCGATGCTGAGCCGTATCAGCGGCGGCAACGCCTATCCCCAGGTGCTGGTGCTGGCGCCGACCCGTGAACTCGCCATCCAGGTGGCCGAGTCCTTTGAAAACTACGCCAAGTACCAGAAAGACATTCGCATCCTGTCCATCTACGGTGGCCAGGCCTACGACAGCCAGATCCGCGCCCTCAAGCGTGGTGTCGACGTGATCGTCGGTACCCCGGGCCGGGTGATGGATCACATGCGTCGCGGCACCCTCAAGCTCGACAACCTGCAGGCCCTGGTGCTGGACGAAGCCGACGAAATGCTGCGCATGGGCTTTATCGACGACGTCGAGTGGATCCTGGAGCACACGCCCGAGAGCCGCCAGATCGCCCTGTTTTCCGCCACCATGCCGCCGGCCATCCAGCGCGTGGCCCAGAAATACCTGAAAGATCCCCAGGAAGTGCGTATCGCCAACAAGACCCGCACCAATGCCAGCATCCGTCAGCGTTACTGGTTCGTGCGCGGCATGAGCAAGCACGAGGCCCTGTGCCGCCTGGTGGAAACCGAAGAGATGGACGCCATGCTGGTGTTCGTGCGTACCCGCAAGGATGCCGAAGATCTGGCCGAGATGATGGTGCGCGAAGGCCATGCCTGCGAAGCCCTGCACGGCGATATTCCCCAGAAGCTGCGCGAGAAGGTGGTCGATCGCCTGAAGAACGGTCGCCTGAACGTACTGGTGGCCACCGATGTGGTCGCCCGCGGCCTGGACGTGGAGCGTATCAGCCACGTGGTCAACTTCGACATGCCCCACGACAACGAGTCCTATGTGCACCGCATCGGCCGTACCGGCCGTGCCGGTCGCGAGGGCGACGCCATCCTGTTCGTGACCGGTCGTGAAAAGCGCAACCTGTTCAACCTGGAGCGCCACACCCGCCAGCCGATCGAAGAAATGCAGATGCCGTCCGCCGACGACATCAACAAGATCCGTGCCGAGCGCTTCAAGTCCCGCATCCGTGCCAGCGTGGAAGCCGACGAGCAGGCCCTGGCCCCCTTCGTGGCGATGATCGACGAACTGCAGGCCGACGGCATGGACACCGCCCAGCTGGCGGCCGGCCTGGCCCGCCTGCTGCAAGGCGACCGCCCGCTGTTCGTGGAAGACCGGCCGATGGCGGCCCGCCGCCCCGACGTGCGTGAAAGCCGTGACGGTGGCCGCGAGCGCTTCGAGCGTGCCGAGCGTGCCGATCGTCCCCGCGCCGCCCGGGGCGGCAAGGATGATGTCTCCGGCGTGGTGATGGAAACCTTCCGCGTCGACGTGGGCCGGGTGCACGGCGTCAAGCCGGGCCACCTGGTCGGCGCCATCGCCAACGAGGCGGATCTGGAATCCCGTTACATCGGCCAGATCCAGATCCACGACGACTTCTCCACCGTGGACCTGCCCGAGGGCATCCCGGCCGAGATCCAGCAGGTGCTGCAGAAGGTGCGCGTCTGCCAGCGTCCGCTGAACCTGGCCAAGTACGAAGGCGGCCCGCTGCCCCGTCGCAGCTTCCGTGGCAACAACGACGACCGCGGCGGCAAGTTCCGCCCCCGTCGCAACGACAAGCGCCTGAACGGCTAACCGCCGTTTTGCGCCAGGTCTGAAAAGCCCGCCGGTATTCCCGGCGGGCTTTTTTGTTTTATCACGGGCGTGGAGGCGTGGAGGCGTGGAGGCGTGGAGGCGTGGAGGCGTGAGGGGAAAGGGGCTTTCCTCTTCGAGGCGAGTGCCGAACCACCGAGTTGCTCCCATGTTCCCTTGGCTTTGAAGGCGTACACCGCCCTGGAGCGCAGGCGGCTCGCCTGCTTTCCCGCGTAGCGGGAACCCTTGGGCCCACCAACCACACCCAAGCAATGGGCATAACACCCATGCGGGCGGGCCGCCCGCGTTCCAATGCCCTGTGCATCCCTCGGCAAAGGTGCAACTTCCATGCGGTCGGGCCGCCCGCGCTCCAATGCCCTGTGCATCCACTCGGCAAAGGTGCAACTTCCATGCGGGCGGGCCGCCCGCGCTCCATTAGCCCGTGCCATACCTCGGCTCTAGCGGGTACGTCGCTCCATCACGCCTAACGCCGAACGACGCGCACAAAAAAGCCCCGCCGGAGCGGGGCTTGAGATCAGCCGAAGCGCATCAGTTGGCCAGGGATTCCGGCAGGTGCTCGCGAATACTGGCCAGCATCGCCTTCAGCACCTTGGGGTTGGCGCACACCACATTGCCGCTGCGCTCATGGTTGTGGCCGCCGACGAAGTCGGTGACGATGGCGCCCGCTTCCCGGGCGATCAGGCTGCCGGCGGCGGAGTCCCAGGGCTTGAGGCCCAGCTCCCAGTAACCGTCCACCCGGCCGGCGGCCACATAGGCCAGATCCAGGCTGGCGGCGCCGGCGCGGCGGATATCGGCACACTGCAGGAACATGGCCTTGAACATGGCCAGGTAGGCGTCGGCCTGGTGTTTCTGCTTGAAGGGGAAACCGGTGGCCAGCACGGTATTGGACAGATCCTTGGCCTTGCCGGTGCGGATACGGTAGCCGTTCAACTGGGCACCGGCACCGCGGCTGGCGGTAAAGAGTTCATCACGAATGGGATCGTAGACCACCGCCTGTTCGGTACGGCCCTTTACCCGCAGGGCGATGGACACCGCGAAGTGGGGAATGCCTTTCATGAAGTTGGTGGTGCCATCAAGGGGGTCGATGATCCACTGATAGTCCGGATTGCTGCCGGTCAGCTCGCCACACTCTTCACCGATAATGGTGTGCTCCGGGTAGGACTTGCGGATGGTGTTTACCACGGCGTTTTCCGCATCAAGATCGATATTGGTAACAAAATCGTTCTGGCCTTTTTGGCGGCTTTCCAGGTTGTCCGGATTGGCGAAACCTTTGACGATAACTTGACCGGCGTTACGCGCAGCGCGCACCGCAATATTCAGCATCGGATGCATATCAGTGAACCCACTTGATGTTAAAGAACGAAATTTGAGCGGCGAATTATACCAGCGTACCCGGGCCAGGCAAGGACTAAATGGCGCCCCTCGGCGGAACCCCGGCGCCTGGGAGGCGCCTCTTCATACGCAGGAGCGGATAAAAAAATGGGAAGAGAGGCCAATGGCGCCCGCGGAGGCGGGAAAGCCAGCTATCTTTGATGTAGTGGTGGCAACAAAAGAGACTCAAACATGAACAAACGGATATTGTTATCCTTTGTGCTGTTATCCGTTCCGGCCTATGCGGAAGTGGGGGTGGTGGTCGGAGCAGGCAGCGGGGACGGGGCGGATCGCTACACCCTGGGGGTGGAATGGATGGAAAACTGGCGCAGCCTGGGGGCGGGGCAACTGGCCTATGGCGTCGGTTTCGACAGCAGCTACTGGGAGCTGGACGACGATGATCTGGTGCAACTAAGCCTGGTGCCGACCCTGCGCTACCTGTCCGGCGATGACCAGGGGTTCCGTCCCTTCGTGTTCCTGGGGGTGGGGCCGGCCTGGATCAGCGATACCCGGCTCGGTCGACGCCAACTGTCCAGCCAGTTCCAGTTTTCCAGCCGGGCCGGCGTCGGGGTGGCGCTGGAGCAGCACAGCCTGGCCCTGGAGGGCTGGCACCTGTCCAATGGGGGCATCAAGCAACCGAACGATGGCCTGAGTTCCTGGGGCGTCAGCTACCGCTATAATTTCTGATTAGAAAATCTAGGCCTGGACATTATAAAAGGTCGTTCAGGCCGCTATTGCCAGTCAATCTCTCCATTCATTATGATGCGATCCAAGTCACAGTCTGCCCGACCGGGCACTTTTTGGAGATCGCGGCCATGTCGGGCCTGTCCTTGGTATTACTCACCGTATTGATGGTCGCTTCCGGTCAGATGACCCAGACGCTCTATGTTCCCGCCATGGGCGACATGGCGGCCGAGCTGCAGGTGGCGAGCGACAGCCTGCCGCTGGTGATGGCGTTCTACTTGATCCCGTATGGATTATTTCAGTTTATCTATGGCCCGCTGTCCGACCGTTTTGGCCGACGCCCGGTCCTGCTGGCCGGGCTGTCCATCTATATGCTGGGTTCGGCGCTGATCCTGGCCTGGCCGGTGTTTCCCATGCTCTTGCTGGGCAGCTTTATCCAGGGCGCCGGCACGGCGGCCGCGGGCAGCCTGTGCCGCAGCCTGATGCGGGACAAGTTCGAGGGCACCGATCTGGTGCGCTACAACGGCTATGTCTCCATGGGCATCATGCTGGCGCCCTTGCTGGCGCCGCTGATCGGCGGCTATCTCAACCTGTACTTCGGCTGGCAGTCCATGTACTGGTTCCTGCTGGGCCTGGGGCTGGCTATCACCCTGGTGATGGTGTTCTTCTTCCGGGAGACCCTGCCACCGGCGCGGCGCCATGCCCAGCCCATGCTGCCGGCCTATCAGTATGTGCTGCACGACGCCGGCTTTCGCCGTCAGCTTGGCATGCTGATCGCCACCTTCGCCGGCGTCATCCTCTATGAGGCGGTGTTCAGCGTGCTGGTCGGCAAACAGAGCAACCTGAGCAGCGCCGAAATCAGCCTGCTGTTCATTATGCCGCTGCCGCTGTATTTCGCCGGCGCCATGCTGGCATCCTGGAAAGCCGCGAGCTGGTCCCTCGCCCGGCTGCAGTGGATTGCCACCACCGGCCTGTTGCTGGGAGCGGCCATGGTGCTGCTGTCCGCCTTCGAGCCCGCCTTGAGCGTGGCCGGCCTGGTGCTGGGGGGCAGTGTCTATTTTGCCGGTGCCGGTCTGTTGTTCCCGGTGGCCACTTCCAGGGCGGTTGCGCCCTTTCCCCAGCACAGCGGCACCGCCGGTGCCCTGCTGGGCGGCAGCTCCAACCTGGGGGGCGGCCTCTTCCTGCTGGTTCAGGGGGGCTTGCCGGAGATGAACCAGCTGGTGCTGGGTGGCCTGCTGCTGGCCTTTGCCGGGTTGGTGGCCTGGTTCCTGATGCCGAGCCGGGAAGCCCTGCCGGAACACGGGGTATAAGGTGCCGGGACCGGGGAGGTTATATTGCCTGGTCCCCGGTCTTCAGCCTCAGGGCTGGTGGTGCAGCAGCACGAACTTGTCCCACAGCTGTTCCTCGCTTTCCCGGTGCTCGGGATCCTCGATGATGCAATCGATGGGACAGACGCTGATGCAGGTCGGTTTGTCGTAATGGCCCACGCACTCGGTGCACAGGGCCGGGTCTATCTCGTAGATCTCCGGGCCGAAGGAAATGGCGCCATTTGGACACTCCGGTTCGCACATATCGCAGTTGATACAGCTATCTTTGATTAATAACGCCATTTCAATAACTTACCTTTAATTTCCTGCCTTTTCAGCGGTTTACCTTGATTCCGCTTTCCGCACTATTGCGCACCATCTGTATATTAATACAGTATAAAGAACCTTGGCGAACCCCGACCAGCAACACAAAGCGGCAACGCAAGGCTGATTTCGGCCTGGTGAAAAGCCGTATGTGTGAGCCTGGGGCGGATGCCGCTTGACTGCGAGGATTCACGATGGCGCGAACTGTAACACAATCACCCGATCCCACCCAAGATGGCGATTATCTGGCCGCTTTGAAGCGGTGGGAGTCCTGCAAGCCACCCTACACCAGCTCGCACATGCGGACCTGTGTTGCGGCGGGCAAGATCATCCTGGCGGCGTCGGGCAAGGCGCGGCGGTCGAAGTACGAGAAGGAGAGTTACCTGCGCATCGATTTCAGCAAGGCCGGCAAGGTGACGTTTTACGCCGAGTTCCCCAAGGCGATGGGACTGAAGGGGCGAAAACTGGGGGAGTGGCCGGAGCTGGCCCTGGCCATTGCCCGGGAGAAGGCGGCCGAACTGGCCGCCGGCGGGCTTAAGTCCGATGCGGTGCACGCGGTGATCGAGGCCTACGAGCGCGACCTGGCGGCGAAGGTGGCACGGGGCAAGCTGGGGGAGAACAGCTTGCGCACCTACCTATGCCGCACGGCCCTGGTGCGGCAGGCGTTCGGCGAGCGGGAGACCTTCGCTGACGTGACCTACCCCCGCCTGGTGGAGGTGGTGGACGAGTGGATAGTCACCCGCAGCAACAACCACGCCCTGGAGCTGTTCGCGGAGCTGCGGCGAGTCTGGAAGTGGGCGTCGCCGCTGTATAGCAACGGCAATAACATAGCGGCCAGTGTGCCGGATGATTATGTCTCTTCCCGGGTACAGCACCCCACACCCACCCGGTTATTTACCGATATCGAGTCCATCGGCAGGCTATGGATGAACGTCGCCGCCTGCACCTCTATTCATCAGAAAAACGCCATGCGCTTTATGATCTTGACCGGGGTTCGCCCGGTTAACGTGTGCAATTTGAAATGGGAATACATCAGCGGCGATATGAGAGAAATCACCTACCCGGAAGGGGTTACCGGCATGCGTGGGGCGATGAAGACCCAGAAGGAGTTTCGGCTGCCGGTTACCGCCGCGATGAAAACCATCCTGGAAGAGCAGGCGGCCTGGCGGGATGCGGCGCCGGCTTGCAACAGGGACTATGTGTTTTTGCAGCCGCGCGATCCGATGCTGCCTTTTGCCAAGCGGTCACTGGACAAGCTGATCAAAACCTACAGCCCGGAAGGGGCGGTGAAAGGGGTGCGGCACGACGGCACGGTAAAGGGGCGGGCGGGGGCGTTCAACACCCTTTGCCGGAAGTTTCTAAAAAGCAACGTGATCGCGCAGATGCGGGCCAGGGGCTACTCCCGGTCGGATACCCGGGAGATCAGCCAGCTGTGCCTGCACCATTCCGACAAGAGTGCCGACCCCATGGCCGAGCATTACGACTTTTCGGATGAAATACTGCAGGAAGAAATGGCGCTGAAGCGCCAGGCCTTCGAAGCCCATGAGGCCAGCATCCTGGCCCAGGTGGCGCTTGTCCGGCGGCGGCGCGGTCAGTAGGTGCTGCGGCATTTTTCGATAAAGGCCAGCACGTTGCGGCGCTCGTAACGCACCAGCTTGTGGGTGAAGCGGATGGGGGCCAGCAGGTGACGGTGCCGGTGGCTCTGGTTCCACTGTCGCAGGGTCTTGGGGGTGATGCCCATCATTTCGCTGACCTGCTCCGGGGTGAGCAGGGCGTCCTCGGTGGTGGTTTGCTGCATTGGTGTCACTCCTTATTCTTGTGACATGTCACGGCGTGACATGTCACAACTCTAACTGTTTTGCTTGTTCGGTATGCCAGCAACGGCTGTCGCCCTTGAGCAACCCGGCGCAGCCCTGGGGCAGGGCGCTGTTGCAGTGGGCGCAGGCGCCCAGCTCGGCCAGCTGGCCTTGCAGATGCTGCCAGCTGCGGTGGATCAGCAGGCTGATGAACTCGTCGGCGGTGTAGGGGCCGCGCACGCCGCCCCGGATTTCACACAGCTGCTGCAGCCGCTCCAGTTCTGCCGGGCCCAGCATGACCTCAACCTTGGTGATGCCGGCCGCCCTGGCGGCGGCGCGGCTTTTGCGTTTGCGTTCGGTGGGGGTCACTGCGCCACCTCGCCTCTGCCGCTGCCGTCACAGCCTTCGCAAATGTCGCCAGCCTCGGTGCAGCCGTAGCCACAGCAGACGGAGCACAGTTCGTGGTCGGGGTGGTTTGGCTTTCTGGCCATCCGCATGATCTTATTCAGGGCCGCCTGGGCTTCTTTGCGTTCCCGAGTGGCTTGATCCGAGAACTGTTTAAAGGCCCTCATGGTGGCCATGAACAGGGTGGTGCCATCGAACACCTGCACCTCATCCCCAGTCAGTGTGATTTTCCAGCCAGTTTCCCCCGGTGCGACCTCGACGGTTTTGGCTTCCACTTTCAGCCCTTGCTGAGCCACAAACCAGAGCATGTGCTCTACGGTGAATCCGCTGTATTTAGCCATCATTCTTTCTCCATCATTCTATTCAGTGTTGCCCGGCACTTTTCGCGCTCGGCGGGTTCCAGGGTGTTGAGCCAGGCGGTGATGCGCTGGCGGTCGCGGGTGTTGAGCCACTGGCGGCACCGCTTGTGCCGGTCCAGGCTTTCGGCTTTTTGGGCCGCCCAGGCGGCCTCTTGCTCGGGGGTGGTCTGGCCCATGGTCAGTTTCCCCCTGCTGCGGATTCACACAGTCCATAAGCACTAGCGCACCCTTCGCCGGGGTCGAGCATGGCGATCAGGTCGAACGTGCGACCTCCCTTGCCGGTCATGGACCACTCCACCACGTTGTGGATGCTGAGCCGGGCCTGTGCTTCAGCGTGGCTCAGTCCCTTGACGCTTCCGGGCATCTTGCTCGGTCCAAAAAAGCTGCTGCCTTGGCGTTTACTGGCCTGGCTGACCAGGCGCTCCCATTCCGCCACCCTGTCCACTTCTTCCGGGTACCGCTTGGATATGGCCTGAAGCTCATTCTTGCGGCAGTTTATGCAGGGCATACAGCCGACCCTGCTCATACCCTGTTCGTAGAGCGGATTCCACTTCACGCCGTGTTTACGGTGGAAGTCAAAAACGTCCTGAGCTGCCCAGTCAAGGATCGGCCGATAGGCAAATAGGCCATCACCGATTTCCTCCTGCTCTACCAGCAGGGCGCGATCTGGGCTTTCATCACGACGAACCCCCTGCCAGCTGTATACATCCTGGGTGTCAGGGTCGTTCAACAGCGGGGCGAGAACCTGCTCCTCTATAGGTTTTTTCTTTAACTCTGTGGTGCAAAACCGGGCCTTCATCGAAGGGAATCTTCCCTTCCACATGCACAGATCAAGAAACGGGATCCCCGTGGGGTGTAGCACCGCTAGGGCGTTCTGGATGACCTGCTCGCTGACCCCTTCAGCTCTCCACTTGGTCTGCACGACTTCACGCTGGCGGGCAATCTGCCGGCTGAAGTCCGGCTTGATGCGCTCGATGGTGAGCTGCAGGCGGGCCTCCAGATAATCCAGATAGCGGTATACCTCCGGGTGTTCGTGACCTGTGTCGGCGAATACAGTCCGCATGTTTTCGGCGCCGCGCTCGATGGCCAGCAGCAGGAGCGCCGTGGAGTCCTTGCCGCCGGATACTGATACGATGTTGTGATCTAGGGCCATGGTCAGCCCTCCCTCAGCTTGTAGCAGGTGACGATCACCGGGCCGGCGGCGACGAAGGCGAAGCCGTCGGGGGTGAGCAGCAGGCGCTGGCCGGTGCTGGGCCATTTGCCGGCCTTGCGCAGGCGGGCCTTGGTGGCCGGGCGGGCGCGGCTGAGGTCGGCCACCATAAACAGCGGGTGGCGGCAGCGGCGCTCCTGGTAGCGCTCTGCGGCGTGGTGGGTGATCTGGTAGTTCATCATGCAAACGCCTCCATTCCTTCGTCTTCATCGTTGCCCCAGCCGGCATCACGCTCTTGCCAACTGGCCTCGTACTCCATTTGCTCGACCAGTTCGGTGACCTGGTCGAGCGCCAGTTGCTGGTGCTGCGCGGGGATGGCGGCCAGCCAGTGCTCGATGTCGCCGCCGCGGTGCAGCAGTTGCTGGGCGTCGCGGCGGTAGCGGGCGGCGCGGTCGCGCTCGATGGCGTCGAATTCCCTGGTTTCCCACTCGGCCAGGGGATCCTGTGCCGGGTGCAGGCCGGGCCGTTCCCGGCTGACGCTCAGCGTGTTGTTGCGGATGCTGATAAAGAGGCCGTCCATGGTGATGACGGCGCCGGCTTCCAGCCGCTGGCGGTCTGTTTCGTCCAGGCCGAGGAGGGCCAATTCCTTTGATAAGGGATCTTTCACTGCCGTTTGAGATCCCCCCGTACAGTTATTGTCAGAACTCCAAGGGGCGCGGCTGCCGCCGCTTGAACCCCGCTCGCTGCGCTCGCCAAGACCCGTGCGGGACAATTCCCAACCCTGGTGGCGGGTTTGCGCCTCGGCTTGCCCAATCAGGATCCCGGTGGTGATGCCGTTGACGCTGATGGTCACGTCGGCGGTGCGCAGGCCAAAGAGCTTGGGCACGTCTTCGCCGTACTTGCTGGCGGCCGGCTTGATGATGTTGGCCAGCTTGATCAGGTGCTCGCTTTTGGGCAGCTCCAGCCCGCCCATGCTCAGCACAAAGTCGGCCCAGCGGGCGCGGTCGGCGGCGATGCGGGCGTTTTCCAGCACGGGGTTGGCGGTGGCTTCGCGCAGGCGGCGCAGCTCGCGCCACACTGTCACGCTGGGGCCGCCAATTTGCTGAAACTGGCGGATGCCCCACCAGCTGGCCCAGGCGGCGACGTTGGCGGCGGTGTTGTTGGCGGCGGTGCCGGTTTCTTCGTCGATGCCGACCTTGAAGCCGTCGATGTTCTTGGCGATGTACTTGGCGATATAGCCGGTGGCCGAGCCCTTGGCGGGGTCGATGGCGCGCCAGTCGAAGCGGGGCTTGTAGCTGTTGGCCAGCTCGGTCTTGTCGTGCTCGCAGGCGTAGCGGCGCAGCACCCAGCGCAGCAGGCGGCGCTGCTGGGGGCGAACGAACAGCAGCAGGTGCCAGTGCGGGGTGCCGTCGTGGTGCGGCTCCACCACCCGAAAGCCGTAAAAGCGCACGCCCAGGCGGGCCAGCTTGGCGCGGGCCTTGGCCCACTGGCCGCACAGATAGTGCTGGGTCTGGCGGGGGTTGGCGCCGTCGTAGCGCGGGTTTTGCACGGTCTTTTTGTTGCGGGCCACGGTCCAGGCGTGGAAGCGGCTGGGAGCGGTCCAGGTGTAGAACTCGCCTACCCAGCCCTGGTCTTCTGCCAAATCTTCAAAGCCGCGCATCCGCACCATGAGTTCGTGGCGGCGGATCTCCGGGTTGGCGACGCTGCCGGCCACGGCCTCGGCGAGAGGGACTTCATAACCCAGCTCCTCGTTGATGGCGAACATGGTTTGCAGCCAGGCGGCACCGGCGCGCTTGCGGGCCTGGTAGTCCTGCAGGGCGCGCTCGGACACGTAGGGGCTTACGCCGCGGCGGACCCGGCCGACCAGGATTGCGACGTGCTCGGCGTAGCGGCGCCAGGCCTTGGTGATTTGCCGCTCCCACCACTCGGGATCCTGCAGGCGGGCGAGGGCACTGGCGGCCATGTCGAGCTGGCGGTCGTTGGCCTCGTCCTTGATTACCGGCAGCAGCGGGGAGATGCCCCACTTGCGGGCCGGCTCCAGGGCGGCATCCAGCAGCTGCTGGACGGGCACCACCTGGGTGAAGTCGGCGGTTTGGTCCTGGATGATGGCGGCCACGGCGTTGGCCCACTCGCGGGCGATGTTGGCCCGGCTGAGTTCGTTGGCCACCATGCGCAGGGGCAGGGGGAAGCGGGCGGCGTGGGCCTTAATTTGCTCGACGCTCTTGCGCAGCCAGATGTTGGCACTGCGGGCCTGGTTGCGGCCCAGACGGCGCTGGTATTCGCGGAACAGGGCGCTGGCGGCGTGGTCTTCCACCTGGGCCAGCAGATCCTCGGCCCAGCGCAGGTTTTCCTGTTCGTGGTGCTGCTGGAACAGCTCGCGCTTGACCGGCTGGCCGGCGACGCGGCGGCCTTGCTGCTTTTCTGGCGGGGCGAAAAAGCCGGCCAGCTCTTCGGCGGTGTAGGTGTAGGCAGTCACAGCACCACCTCCCCAAGCCGGTGCACCGGGGCGGTTTTGCGCCACCAGGCGCCGATGGCGCGGGCGATGGGCAGGGCGTTCAGGCCCAGGGCCTGCCAGTAGAGGCTGCGGATGGTGCCCAGGTCGAGGATCAGTCGGTCGCGGGCGCTGTTGCGGCCCGGCCGGCGGGCGGCGGGCAGCTCGAAGCACTCTTGCCAGTGGCGCCAAAAGTCGGCCTTGGCCTGCCGCCAGTGGGCGCGCAGGTGGTCGGTGGCGTTAAGCTTACGCTCGCTCATGCCACCCCCTTGGTCACTCGGCCAAAGGTATGTACAGCCAGTTGAATGGCCACGCTGTGCTTGCTGGGCTCATGGTGTTGCTGCATACGGTTTAGCGTGGAGCAAAGAGCAGCGTTGCGGGCCTTGAAGATCTGACTGCTGCTGAAGCCAGCGCGGGCAGCTTCGGCGGCCAGTCTCATGCGTTCTTCATCCGCAAAGCTGGCACGATTCATGTCGAGACGGGTGGCGCGGTAAAACCCGTGGAACAGATCGCGTTCAGTCATGGCAATTCTCCAGCAGCAGGTTGCGGATACGGGCAACGTCAGCGGCACAGGCGATGCCCAGGCGGCGTTGGTTGCCGGCGCTATTCAGGGCTGCGGCTGCCCCTTCCCGGTCGCCCAGTTGGCGACGGGCGGCGGCCTGCTCCAGATCTTGGCGAGCAAAGGCCAGAAAGTACGCCTGCTGCTGTGCGGCGTTAGCCAGCCTGGCCAACCAGAACTCCATATCACTGCGCTTCATGCCTGCACCCCCATGGCGGTGATAGGAGCCAGCACCCGGTGCTGCTCCAGTTGATGCATTCGGTTGGTGATTTGCTGGTACATGGCCAGGGCGCCCAGTTCATCGGCCAGCTCGGCCAGCACTTCCAGGGCGCACTCGGTGGCAAACTCGACGCTGCGGGACTGCCCTACCCGCACCAGCTGGTTAAAGTTGTGGATGCGGTCGTTGGCCGCTTTGCGTATTGCGTTAAGCTGTGTCATAGTTTTCTCGTATTCATTGGCGTGGATACACATCCGAAGGCCGCCTCCAGTTACCGCTGGGCGGCCTTCACCTTTTCTGCCCGCTGCCTGAGCAGCTGCGCCTGCTGGGCCAGCAGTTCCCGGCGCCTGTCTTCTTCCTGCTGTTCTTCGATTGCTTCATCCGCCACGCCGGCAAAGTCGGCGATATGCAGCCATTCGCCCCGGTCGGTGGCGGCCATGGCGGCCATGGCCTGCTTGAGTGCCACCACGGCGCGGCGGATGGCTTCGCGCTCGTCGTCGGTCATTTGTGCCAGTGGCTTGTCCCAGTACAGGGCCGGCTTGAGGGCGGCGGCGCGGCAGATGCCTTCGCGCACGGCGCGGGGCTGGCTGCTCCACCAGCTGGCGATGCGGCAGCGGCCCAGCAGGTGGCGCATGTGGTTAATGGCCAGCTCGCCGGCGGGCTGGGTAATGGCGCGATAGGCGGTCATGCGGCACCTCCTGGGGCAGTAGTGCCCAGCACGCCGGCCAGCCAGTCCCACAGCCGGCGACGGCGGTGGATGCGCCGTTTTCTGTTGTGCTGAACGGGCAGGCAAATCCAGCTGCCGTCTTGGCGCTCGACAAAGCCGGGGCGGTGGCGATGAGTGATCACCTCGGGCCGCAGCGGCGTGGTGCAAACGGGGGCCTGTACCCGCAGCAGACGGGCGGTGGTGATGTGGTTCATGGCGTGGCTCCTATCCGGTAATGCCCGGCACCACCGAGCTGGCCAGGGTGTCCAGCGCTACGGTGATGCCAGGAATGGCGTGAAAGCGGGATTCTACGTCGTGCACAAAGAGGGCGAGGGCGCCGATCATGGCGGTGGCCCGGTTGACGGCCTGGTCGCGGGCCTGGCGGTTTACCTGCCCGGTCTGCTGGGCCTCGATGGCGTGACGGGCCAGTTCACCGGCGGTGGCGGTGATCTCCAGCGCCTGGTGGGTGAGCGGGGTCTGGCTGGCGGCGTGGCTGGACTTGGGCAGCTGGATGCCGCTCATGTCCAGTTCCAGCAGCAGGCCCTGCACCAGGGTGTGGTCGCCGGTCACGCGGGCGGCGTCTATCACGTTTTTTACCGTGGGCTCGCCGGTCTGCTCGATGGAGAGCTTGTTGATCCACAGCTGGGGCTTGATGCCCATGGCGCGGGCCACGTCGCTTTGATTGTGCGCGGCCTTGAAGCGGGTGATGGCCGATTCCCAGTGCGGGTACTCGGTACCGAATTTATCCAAATGAGGCTTATACATTTGTTGGCATCCTTGGCGTGGTTGAATAAGCGTGTGGCTTAGGTTGGTTGCTGGGTGGGCTCTTGATCTGCCACGTTCTTGCCCAATGTCTTGATCTCGAAGGCCTCAATGGCACTTCCGCTGCCATCAACCCTGACGTAGATGCGCCTTTCGCTTTTGAGCATCTGCGACAAGGCCCCTTGGGAGACCCCGATCATCCGGGCCACGGCGCCTTGGCGCTTGCCCTTCACGTACTTGCGGAGAGGGATTTGGTTCATGATTAACACCCGTGGTGATTCATACGCAGTAAACATTAGCTCAGGTGATTTTTTAGAGCAAGTAAAAATCACTAGCGGTGTTTGTGATTTTATTAGCAGAGCTGATAAAAATGACCTTATGAATAGCTCCGCAACTCCACCGGCGAAGAAGGGACTGTCAAAGACCCAGCTTGATGACGCCAGCAGACTCAAGGCGGCTTACCATGCCCGGAAAAAGGTGTTGGCTGAGCAAGGTGTCAAGCTAACCCAAGAGGAGCTTGCTGCTCGCTGTGGGTGGTCTGGACAAAGCGCTGTCAGCCAGTTCATGACCGGCAAGACCGCGCTCAGCCTGGAAGCGCTTTTACGCTTGAGTAAGGAGCTTGCTGTATCCCCAGCTGATATCAGTCCCTCATTGGCGGCTAAGCTCGGGTTACCCGAGAAAATGCGCCCAAGCGCCTTTTCCAATGTGGAACCTGCCACCCTTGGCACTCACCAGATACCGGTGCTGAGTTATGTGCAGGCGGGGCAGTTGACCGAGGTGCTGGAAATCCGTGAGGTAGACGGCGGCCTGGAGTATGTGCAGGCCGATGACGATATTGGTGAGCGGGCCTTTGGCATGCGCATCAGCGGCGACTCGATGACACCGGTATTCGACGAGGGCGACCTGGTGATTATCGATCCGGACATCGACCCGGTGCCCGGCGACTATGTGGCGGCCAAGAACGGCAGCCGGGAGGCCACTTTCAAAAAGTACCGTCCCCGCGGCTTTAACCAGGACGGGGTGGAATATTTCGAACTGGTACCGCTTAACGAGGACTACGCCCCGATCCGCTCGGACATGTGCCCGATTGCCATCATCGGCACCATGGTCGAGCACAGGAAGTACAGACGAAAACGACGATAACCAATAACAACAGCACGGAGAGCAGAATGATAAAAAGATCCATTGCGTCCGCTTTTATTGCGCTAACACTGGCATCCCCGGCGCTCGCCATTGAAATCAGGAATACCGAAGACTGCCAGGCGGCCCAGCGAGCCCAGGACGGAATTGATGATCTAGGTTTTGACGCCCTCCTTCAGGAGGCCATGACCGGAAGCTATGGCAACTATGCTGAATGGAAGAGCAGCAAGCTAACACCCACCATCAAGACATTCGAGCAGCGATTCCCACTTACTCCCGCTGATGCCATGAGGCTGCCGAACTACGCCAGCTTTGTGACCGAGTTTAGCTTTAGAACTGAGCAGATGGCCTATCACATCCACCAGATGCAACGACACAAGGAAGGTTCGAAAGAATTTGAGCAGTACCGCAGTTCCGCAAGAGTTCATCTGAATGCCATGAACGAGACGATGGCCAGATTCAGAAAAGATTGCATCATCGAGTAACCATTCAGCAAATAGAGCTAAACGCTATGGCATTAAAACCCTGCAAAGAATGCAAAAAAGAAGTTTCCACCAGCGCCAAGACCTGCCCTTACTGTGGAGTAAAGCACCCCACGGTAACCGCCATGCAGGGCTGCCTTGGCGTTATTTTTTTGATGATCATATTGTTCGCTATCTCTTCTTTTTTTGGTGACTCTTCCGAACCTAAATCAAACAGCCAGACTAGCGGCGAGCAGAAAAAGAAACCTTCTACTACAGAACAGTGCTCCCTTAACGATTCCCAATGCCTGTTTACCCAGCACAACTTGAAGGCAACTATAGATTGCAAGCCTCTTATTCAGCGGCTTGCCAAGTATGACTACAAGTGGAGCGACGGCATGTTAACGCCTACGTTTTCTCATTTCCGCCATGACGCTGCCGCCAACACCATGACCTATATCGGTGATCAGATCAGAATGGTCAACGGCCTGGGTAACGAAATCCGTCACACCTACGAATGTGTTTACGACATGGGCGCCCAAAAAATTGTTGATTTCAGCGCCAAGCCCGGGCGAATACAGTCTTAAAGGCCCTGCTAGTGACTACCTCTAACATTGAACGCTTTGATCAGATAGTGGCGCAGGTGCTTGGGGATTTGTATACCTCGTTTCCCTGCCCTGCCACTCTTAAGGCGACAAGCTACATTGAGAACGCGCTCGCTTATAACGATTTTTTGGGCGCGGAAGTGATTACTGGGGACGGAGAGTTTTTTAATAACTCGCTGGGCTGGTTGGCCCAGGCCGGTTATTTGCGGTGTTCCCAAATTGACGCCCAGCTCGGCATTGCCGGCGGAGTTGTGCTAACCGCCAAGGGACTGGAGGCGCTAAGGGCCGTTCCTGCCAGCCTGGAGGGCAAATGCAGCCTGGGGGAGCGACTGGCAACACAGGCCAAGAGCAGCGGAGCCGATGCCATCCGGTCCCTGGTTGGCGAGGTGATCGGCGCAGCTGTGCGCGGCGCCACTGGCGTATAAAACCCGCCGGATGGCGGGTTATTTTATTCGACCTCGTCCCACTCGGTGATCAGCTCGATTTCCGATTTTGGCGGCAGTTCCGCCAGCTCCCGGATTAGGTACTCGATGGTCTCCAGGGCTTCCTCACGGGTGAGGATGATGATTCGCTTCGCCTCGCTGCCGTGCAATTCAATGGTTTTCATGGTCATTATCCTGGCAGGCCGCATCCAGTGTTTTCAGTACCCATGCAGATAGCTTCATACCCTCGCGCTGGGCTTTCTTGACGTAGCGCGCCTTGACCTGGCTGTTAAGCCGGATCTGCATCTGGCTGTCCGCCGGCAGCTCGCCCTGGGCGTTGAGGTTGCCCAGGTTGCCGTGAAAGCCCCGCGGCGGCCCGCCTTCCACGCCATCCCGGTAGCCATCGCCCAGCTCCTGACGGTGGCCATCCAGGGCCAGCCACTGCTGGTGCTCGGCCTCGGTGCCGAACTTCTCGCCGTGGAAGTGGCGACGCAGGCCGCGCTGATAGCCGGCCGCGTAGTCGCCGCCGATGGTCTTGGCGGCGTACATATAGGTTTTGAATTTGCCTTCGTTCATGATCCCTCCAGATGCAAAAAGGGCGGCCAGTGCCGCCCTTGTCCGTATCAGTATTCGCTTTCTTCCAGAACCTCTACCAGACGCCCCTGTTTCTGGATGCTGTTTCCGTTTTCATCGTGAAGATGGACGTTGACCACTTCTCCGATAAAGTCGGATGCGTGTTGTCCGTCGAGGGTGTCGCTGTGGATGGTGCCGACGGTGTCATCTGCGAGCAGTACGGTGTAAATCATGGTGCTTTCCTTTTGTCCCGGTTCCGCCGGGGCGGTGAACTGTCCGTCAGTTCATGATTCAAATATAATCCCTCCCGATTTGATTGTCAATACAAACAATCTGATTTATTCCGGTACCGATGATCTTTTTTGAAATCTGCTCACCGACGGCGTTCAGTTCTGGCGCGGCTTGCGGGCTGGGCGGTTTTTCACCCTGCCGGTGCCTTCCCCCACGTAAACGAGACGAAGCCCAGGCCCGGCGCGGCTTTGCCGATCCTGCCGCTGATCTTGCTTGCCCCTAATTCCTTCATTTTCGTGCAATTCTCTTCACTGGTTGCAGATCCTCAGATCAAGCCGAGATCCCAATAACGGCGCGGCCTGGCGGTGGCGTTTGCACTCCCGCAGAATTTCCCGATTTTTACCACGCAAAGCGCGAAGGCGGGCGCGGAGGAGCGCGGTTTTCGTGGGGCGAGCGCGTGCGTGGGCGGTTGCCGTGGCGGCGGCGGGCCGGGCTTAGCATATAGCGGCTGGGCTTAGCATATAGCTGGAGAGCTTGGCATATAGCAGCGGGGTGGGGATACAAGAAGGCGGCCGCTGTGGGCCGCCTGGGTGGGTGTGACAGGTGTTTAGCCGGTGAAGCTTTGCAGGTTGCCCTTGATGGTGCCGATGTTGCCGGCGTGGCCGGCCACCTGGCCCTGGACGTTGGGCGGCTGGTGGTGGTCGGGGTGGGTGTGGCCGTCGAGCTTCTGCAGGGCCTCCTGCACGTTGGCCATCATGCTGATCATCAGGGCCAGCATGTTGTGGGTGCCGTTGCCCAGCACGATGCTCTGGCCCTGGATCACCTGGGCCTGGGCGGTGCTGGTCTTGTTGCCGGTGATCTGTTCGGTGGTGTTTCCCTGGGTGGTGCGCTGTTCGTTGCCCTGCACGGTGAGGCTGCGATTGCCCTGGATGGTGGTGGTGCTGTTGCCGCCGATGCCGTGCTGGTAGTCGCCGCCGGTCACGTCGACCCGCTCGCCGGCGGCCACCAGGTGCAGGTTGGCCAGGGTGGCCAGTTCGATATCGTCGCCGGCGAGCAGCTCGATGGCACCCAGTGCCTCGATCAGCTTGCGGCCGGCCACGGCCTCGGTGCTGTGCTGGGCCACGGTGGCGTGCTGGCTGCCGAACTCGCCGTGGTAGTCGTCGGCCTGCTGGGTGAGCTGGGCGGCGATGTGGTGGATGGCCTGGTCGGTGGCCAGGGTGTGGTTGCCGGCCGGATCGGTGCGCTGGAATACCTCGGCCCGCTGCTGCTGCAGCTGCTCGCCGGGCTGGATATCGGGCAGGGGCCAGCCGGTGCCGAGCACGGTGCGGATAAAGGGCTGGTCGGCGCGACCAAAGGCGAAGCCCAGCTCCACCAGGGTGCCCGGTACCGGGTACTGGAATTGGCCCTGCTCGGGGCCGCCGAACAGCACCGGCAGCGGCACCGCCTGATAGACGGGCACGGCCTGGTCGGGCTGGCCGTTTTCGTCGAGCATCTGCACGTCCACGGCGTAGCGGGGGCGGAATGGGTCGTTGAGTTCGCCGGCCCGGGCGTGGTCGGCCACGGCGATGACCTGGCCGAACTGGGGCAGATGGAATCCGGCGGCCAGCTCGGGGTATTGCTGCTCCATCTGCCGCTGCTGGGGTGTTTTCTGGCTGCCGGCCCATTGCAGGCGCATGTGGGTACCGTCGAATTCCACCCGGGTGATCTGGTTGCCGTTGACCAGGGCGCCGGGGCGCAGGGCGGGGGAGGCGGGCACGGTGATGGTGTTGCCGCCGGCCTGGGCGCCGGTTTCGGCCTGGTCGATGGTGACCGGGCGGGACGGCCAGCGGGAGTGTTGATAGCTGCCGGCGTACAGGGTGCCGTCCTGCTGCTGGTACCAGCAGAAGTCGGGGATGTTGAAGGCCCGGCCGGCGTTCTGCAGCAACTGGGCGCCGGAGCCGGCGCTGGTGAAGTTGGGGATTGGGCGGTCGGTGTAGTCGGCGCCGGCGGGCAGCACGAAGGCAAGGCCGGTTTCTTCCCCCACCCACTCCAGCACCCGGCGAAAGGTGGCGTGCTGCAGGCTGATGGTGAGCCGGGTGCCGAGCACGAAGGCCAACTCCTTGATCACCAGCTTGGTATGGCCGTTTTCGGCCGGTACCGCCTTGGTGACGATGCCGGTGAAATAGGGCTCCATGCGCTGGCCGTAACCGATGTCGAGCTGCACCCGGTCGCGCACCTTGGCCTGACCGGCGACGGTGACGATGCCGCGGCCGGCGGCGGAGAGCTCCAGCATCAACTTGTCGTTGGCGAGGGTGACGGGCTGGCCGTTGATGTTAAGCCGTTTGTTCAGCTTCACTGTTTCCTCCCAGGGCGTCGTCCAGCTTTTTCAGGAATTTTTCGGTACGGGTCAGCTCCCGCTGTTGCTGTTCTGCGCCGTCCACTGTGCCGGCCGGGGCGACCGGCTCGGCGTTGGCGGTGCCCTGGGTGACCTGGGCTTCCGGCTGCGGGCGGCGCTGTTCGAGTTTTTCCGGCACCGACAGGTGCTCGCGAAGGGTGAAGGTAACGCGCCAGGCCAGCAGTCCCTCTTGCTCCGGGGCCATGATGCGGCCGACGAATTTGACCTGGTAGATCTTGACCGCTTCGGCCAGCTCGCAGCCGATGCGGTAGATTTTGCGCTCGTTGCCGTCGCCCTTGGCCTGGGCCAGCTCGAACAGTTGGGCCAGGCCGGTGGGGTCGGAGAAGGGGATCAGGCCGGTCACCTGCAGCTCCTTGCCCTTTTCGCCCTGTTCGGCGCCGTCGGTGCCGGAGGTCTGGCCGGAGGTGTCCTGCTCCTTGAATTCCATGCTCAGGCTGATGCGGGGGGACTTGAGGCGGATCAGCTCGCCATCCAGTGCAATCATGGCAGTAACTCCTCGAAAAAGGTGAGCGGCTGGGCCGAGGTGAGCAACACGGCGGCGGCATGCCCCCGCTCGTAGCCGGGCAGGCCGCCGGCGAGGGCGGCGGCGATGGCACCCGGGGTACCGGAGGCCGATACCCGGAACAGACTGCCGGAGAGGCCGGCCTTGATGTCCGCCAGGGCCAGCTGCTGCTCGTCCAGCCACAGCGCACGCCTGGCGGCCAGCGCTTCCAGCTTGCTTATGGGGCTGGCGGCGTCGCCTTCAACCGCCATCCGCTCAGCGAGCAGGCCTCTGCCCTGCTGTCCCTGCGCGACCAGT
>NZ_NMUO01000050.1 GCF_002237365.1 Zobellella denitrificans | reverse complement strand
CTGCCGGCGACAGCGCGCCCGGCAGATAGGCGCTTTCCACTGCCGGCAGCCAGGCGAGGCTCGCGGGCAGCGCGCGCTCGCGGAGCAGCGGAAGCAGATGGGGAAGCCAGTTTTCCGCCCGTTCCCGCACCCGGGCCAGGTGTGCCGGATGGCGGCGCAGGTAGTCGAGCTCCCGCTGTATTTCCGGGCGCTGGTAGAGGCTGTCGGGCAGCGGCAGGGCCGCCGCACCGCCGCCCAGCAGCAAGGCCAGCAGCAGGCCCAGGGTCAGGTATGTGATCTTCATGGCATATGCCAAGCAATTTGCATACCGCAACTTTATTTTCTGGCCCCGGGGTCGTTATAGAGGAAGTAGAGGTTGGTGGAGCGTTAACGGGCGGAGTGATGGTAGCCGGCAGAGTCGAGAATCCCATGCTGGGGCGTACCTTGCACAAGGTGACCCTGTACCTGATCCTGGTGAACCTGGGACTGGTCGCTGGTTTTGGCCTCAGGATGTCCGTCCTCGGCTTTTGCGCCTTTATGCTGACCGGCGCCCTGCTGGTGAGTTACCAACTGGTCATTACCCGCCTGATGTACCTGGAGGCCCGCCGCAGCAACGACGGTTACCTGATTTATCCGGTCATACTGGCGGGCCTGGGACTGGCCCTGCTGCTGCTGCTCTCCGTTATCGGTGACTGAGCCGGGCCGGCATGGTTAATCCCTTGTTTTTATTGTTGACGTGCATCAATAAAACGTTGCATTGGCCATGCATACTGTTACCCCCTTGGGTATAGTCTGCGCTTTGGTGACAAGGAGAGTACCCCGCCATGGCCGGACGTCCGACCACGATAAAGCGTTATCTGTTGAATCGTACCCTGCTGTTTTCCGTGATCGGCTTCCTGCTGTTGCTGGTGGTGGCCAACCAGGCCTATCAGAGCAGTATCCGGGAAAACGCACGGCAGGTGGCGGCCTCGGTGGCGGAGAATACCTTCAACTCCATGTACCTGATCATGAGCCAGGGCTGGACCCGGGGGCAGCTCGAGTCCTTTCTTGCGCAGTTGGAGGCGGGCAGCGCCGGCGGCAGCTTCCATATCGGCCTGTACCGGGGCGAGCTGGTCAATGAACGCTTCGGCGAGATCGCTCAGCCGACACCGGATGCGGCCCTGCAACAGGCCCTGCAAAGCGGCACCATCGCCGCCTTCGACCGGGGTGAGCACTTGCGTTACCTCTACCCGCTCAACGCCAGCGAAAGCTGCCTGGCCTGCCACACCAACGCCCGGCTGGGGGATACCCTGGGGGTGATCGAGGTCGGCCAGGATCTCTCGCCCCAGTTGGGGCTGGCCAACCGCAACCTGCTCTACTACCTGCTATTGTTGTCGCCGCTGCCACTGTTGTTCGCCTTCTGGGCGGTGCGGCGGGTCAGCCTGCATATCAACGACTCGATACAGCACCTTTCCCGCAGCATAGAGCAGGTGGAAAGCCTGTCTGATCTGTCGCGCATGGGGGAGGCGCGGCGCCAGTTCCGTTTCAAGGAGATGAACAACATCTTCGGCCAGGTGGAGCAACTGGCGGACAAGCTGCGCAACATAGCGGTGGACAAGGATCTGCTGGAGTTCGAGATCCGGCTGCTGGAAAAATTCGTGATCACCTCGGAAGTGGTGCGTGACTGGCGGGAATACGTCAACGTGCTGATGCTCGATATCAACCGGGTGCTGGACATCTACACCATGTTCTCCATCTTCAAGGTGGACGACGAGCTGTTCGACCTGGAGATCTTCTGGCTGCGTCCGCCCAGCCCCCTCACCCGGGAGATGATGGAAAAAGCGGTGCTGACCCGGCTCAGGGCCCAGGACTCCTTCTTCAGCCACAGCGAGTTCAAGCTGCACCACAACATGGTGCAGGGCGGTGGCGAGGCCGTGATCGAGCTGGGCGCCCGCGACATCGAGCTGCAGACCAAGTCGCTGCTGGTGGAAACCCCCAAGATCGGCGGTATCGTCGGCATCGGGGTGCAGGCGGACATCGTCAAGGACAAGACCAAGGTGCTGGTGCTGGAGAGCATCCTTTCCACCCTGCTCAACGTGGTGGGCTCGGTCAAGGCCATCTACAAGTACACCCGGGATCTGGAGTACTACGCCACCCGGGATCCGCTGACCAACCTCTACAACCAGCGCATGTTCTGGGAGCTGCTCGAGTACGAGCTGGACCGCAGCCGCCGCCACGGCTATCCGGTGGCCATGCTGCTGCTGGATTTGGACAACTTCAAGTCAGTCAACGACGGCTACGGCCATGCCAGCGGCGACCGGCTGCTGACCGAGCTGTCGCTGCTGCTCAAGCAGCAGCTCGGCAACGGCGATGTGCTGGCCCGCTATGGCGGCGACGAATTCGTTATCGTGCTGCCGGAAGCCGATCTGGACAAGGCGGGCCGGGTGAGCGAGCGGGTGCTGAAGGCGCTGGACGGCTTCGTGATGGAGCACGAAGGTGGCGCCCTCAAGACCACCTGCTCCATCGGTGTGGGCATCTACCCCGATCATGCGGACAACGCCAAGGAACTCTTTATGTTCGTGGACAACCTGATGTACCGCGCCAAGGCCCAGGGCAAGAACCGGGTCAGCCTGCCGAAAGAGCAGGATGTGGCGGACATCTTCCGCGATATGAGTGAAAAAACCCAGCTGGTGAACCAGGCCATAGAGCAGCGTACCCTGCTGCCGGTATTCCAGCCCATACTGCCTCTGGCCGACGGCGAGCCGGGGGCGGTGGAGGTGCTCAGCCGGATCCGGCTGGCGGACGACAGCCTGATGAACGCGGGCGAGTTTATCGAGATCGCCGAGTCCATGGGCAAGGTGCACCTGCTCGACTACATAGTGATGGAAAAGGCCTTCGGCCAGGTGCGCGACACCGGTTATGGCGGCCTGCTGTTTATCAACCTGTCGCCCCGGGCGGTGCTGGTCAACGATTTCCTGGCCCGGGTCAATGGCCTGGTGCAGCAATACGCCATGGATCCCGGCCGGGTGGTATTCGAGATCACCGAGCGGGACACGGTGAAGAGCATGGTGCTGCTGGAGAAATTCATCCGGGCCCTGAAAGATGCCGGCTTTTTGCTGGCGATCGACGATTTTGGCTCGGGCTTCTCCTCATTTCACTACCTGAAGCATCTGCCCATCGACTTCGTCAAGATCGAGGGCGAGTTTATCGCCAACATGGCCAACGACAGCCGGGACATGGCCTTCGTCAGCAGCATCACCCAACTGGCGCGCCAACTGGAGGTGAAGACGGTGGCCGAGTACGTGGAAACCGAGGAGGTGCTGGCACTGGTGCGGGCCACCGGCATCGACTATGCCCAGGGCTACCATATCGGACGGCCGACGCCGGAGCTGGCGTCCGTGATGGCGCGGATGGGCTGAGCGGTTGGTGTTGCACGATTGAGTCTATACTTTCGAATGGTCATTTACCCTCAAATCCTGGAGGAAGGCAGATGATGTTCAGAAAGATAATGGCGATGCTGATGGCGATGGGCCTGGCCGCCGGGCTGGCCGGCTGCAATACCTTCGCCGGCGCCGGCAAGGACATCCAGCGTGGTGGCGAGGTGGTGGAAGAAGCCGCCCGGGATGTGCAGCAGAAGATGTAGTCGCCGGACGCGGCATCAATACAACGGGGCGGCCCTTGGGCCGCCCCGTTGTTGTTGCGGGAAGGGGAGGCGGACGCCTACTCCTGCGCCACCTGCTGCAGGATGCGCCTGGCCCGGGCCATGACGGGGGCATCCACCATGTTGCCCCGCACCGCCACCACGGCGCCGTTCACCCTTTGCTCCGCTTCCAGTATGCGCCTGGCCCAGGCGACCTGGGCCTGGGTGGGCACCATGGCCCTGTGCGCCGGCGTTACCTGCCTGGGGTGGATCAGCAGCACGCCGCCAAACCCCAGCTTCATGGCCTGGCGGGCGTAATGCATCAGTCCTTCCGGGTCGTGGATGGCGGTGTAGATGGCATCCAGCGGCGCGGCCAGGCCGTGGGCCCGGGACGCCATCACCAGTTGGCTGCGGGCGAACAGGAAGGCCGACTCGTCGTGGGGTTCGCCTTCCGGCGGCGGGTAGTCCATGCCCAGATCCAGCGCCAGATCCAGCTTGCCGAACAGCAGTCGCCTCACCCCGGTGGCGGCGGCGATCTCGTCCAGGCGGGCGAAGGCCAGGGCCGACTCGATAAAGGGCAGCAGCGGCTTGTCGGTGAGGTTGGCCAGCTCCGCCAGGGCTTGCGGGTCTTCGGCCTTGGGCACCACTATGGCGGCGATGGCCGGAGAGCGGCACAGCAGGGTGTCCTGGGTGAACCAGGGGCTGCCGGTGCCGTTAATGCGCACCAGCACCGAGGCGGGAGGCCGAGCGTCCAGCCAGCCGGCCAGGGTGGCGCGGGCGCCGTCCTTTTCCGCCGCCGGCACCGCGTCTTCCAGATCGACGATGACGGCGTCGGCACCGGCATTCAGCGCCTTCTCATAGCGTTCCGGCCGGTTGGCCGGCACGAACAACAGGGTTTGCAGAGCATTGATATCCATAAAAAGCCCCAGTAATCCGGGCACCGGGCCCGGGGATCCGCAAGGAGACTTCTATTTAGACCATGGACGGTGCTGCTGTAAACAGGCCGGTGCTCTTTGTGTGGATACTGTGACCCCGGGATGTCAGAGCTGCTGGTGCGGGCCGAACACCTCGTAGTGCAGCTGCTCGTCGGCGATGCCCCAGCCGGAGAGTTGCTCCTTGACCATGGCCATAAAGGGCAGGGGGCCGCAGAAGTAGTAATGAGCGCCGGGCAGCAGGATGCTGTCCTTGACCTTGTCCAGATCCATCAGGCCGGTGGCGTCAAAATCTTCTGCCGGGCGATCCTGGGCGGCGGGTTCGCGGTACCAGACGTGGGTCTCCAGGTTGGCGTGGGCCTGGCGGCGTTGCCGGATATCGTCACCAAAGGCGTGCTGGGCGCCGTTTTCGCAGGCGTGCAGCCAGTGGATGGGCGCCGGGTGGCCCTGCCTGAGCAGCTGATCCAGCATGGCGCGCATCGGGGTCTGGCCCACGCCGCCGGAGATCAGCACCACCGGGGTGCCGGCATCCACCGCCATAAAGAAGTCTCCCGCCGGCGGCAGCAGCTGCAGCACATCGCCTTCGGCTACCTTGTCGTGCAGGAAGTTGGAGCCGGTGCCGCCGGGCTCGCGCTTGACCGCGATGCGGTAATCCCGGCCGTTGGGGGCCTGGCACAGGGAATACTGGCGGTATTCCCTGTGGGCCAGTTCAGCCGTATCCAGGTGCAGGCTGAGGTACTGGCCGGGCAGGAAGTCGGCCACAGGGCCGCCGTCGGCCGGGACCAGCAGGAAGCTGGTGATCTGCTCGCTCTCGGCCCGCTTTTCCTTCACCACAAAGGCACGGGTGCCGCGCCAGCCGCCGGTTTTGCTCTCGTTGGCCCGGTAGATCTGCTCCTCCCGACCGATGAAGATGCCGGCCAGGGCGCCGTAGGCCTGGGCCCAGGCGTCGATCACCTCGGGGGTGGCGGCGTCCGGGGCCAGCTCCTTGATGGTTTCCAGCAGGTGGTGGCCGACAATGTCGTACTGGGCCGGCTGAATGGCAAAGCCGGTGTGCTTGTGGGCGATGCGCTCCACCGCCGCGCCCAGCACCGCCGGGTTGTCGATGTTTTTGGCGTAGGCCAGCACGGCGGCGAACAACGCCGCCGGCTGGCGGCCGGACGCCTGGTGGCTCAGGTTGAACACGTCCTTCAGCTCCGGGTTGTCGCGGAACATGCGCCGGTAGAAGTGCTCGGTCAGGGCGGTGTTGGCCGACTCCAGCAGGGGAATGGTGCTCTTGATGATATCGATGGTGCGGGCGTCCAGCATCTTGCTTCTCCGTTTTAATTGATATGTGAAGTGCAACTTTTTGCGCATCTTATAGATACATTTGATATGCATCAATAAGATCCTGCGGCTTTTATGCATGGTCCGGCCAGTGGGAAGGTGGAGAAAACGGCATTTTCCCTTTGCAACGGCGGGCTTAGCGACAACAATACTGTTATTTGCCAACGAATGAGGACGCCCCCATGACCCAAGATTCCCGCCTGCAGCAGGTACTGGACGCCATCGACGCGGAAAACCGCCAGGATCCCCACCAGGAGCAGGCCGACGGCCAGAGCTGGCCCAAGGAATACCTGTACAGCCTGCGCATGAGCGAGCAACTGGCCCGATTTGCACCGAACGCCTCCGAATTACTGCAAATCGCCGCCCGGGCCCAGCACATCCGGCGCTGGACGGTGCCCCGTACCGACTATCCCATGGACAGGGCCGGCTACAAGCACTGGCGTACCGATCTGGCAAAATATCACGGCGAACTGACCGCCAAACTAATGGAAAATGCCGGTTACAATGAGATGGAGCAGGAGCGGGTGAAGGCCCTGCTGCTGAAGAAACAGCTCAAGCGCGACGACGAGGTGCAAACCCTGGAAGACGTGATCTGCCTGGTGTTCATCCACTATTACCTGGAAGACTTCGCCACCAAGCACGAAGAGGAAAAGCTGCTCGACATCATCCGCAAAACCTGGGGCAAGATGTCGGAAGCGGGCCACGCCGCCGCCCTCCAGGTGCCGCTCAGCGCGCCGGTGCAGAGCCTGGTGGGCAAGGCCCTGGCGGCCTGAGCCGGGCGCTCAGCGCCTGGCCTTGCCGAAGGTGGCCGAGGGCAGCTCGCCAAAGCGCTGCTGGTACTCTTTGGCGAAGCGGCCCAGCTGGGTAAAACCGCAGTCCATGGCGATGCTGGAGACGCTTTCTCCGGCATCGGCCTGTTGCAGGCGCCGGCGCACTTCCTCGTAACGCAGGTTGCGAAAGTGCGCCACCGGCGAGCAGCCGTAGAACTGGTGAAAGTCCTTGTACAGCCGTTCGCGGCCGATGCCCACCAGCTGTTCAAAATCCGACAAATTCAGCGATTTATCCAGATTTTCCTGCATCATGGCTTCCAGTTCGTGCAGGTAGGCGGGCCGGTTGAGTTGCCGGTCTTCCAGCTCGCGGGAATAGTTGTGCGGCTGGGCATAGAGCAGGCCGGTGATCAGGGTGTCCTGGAACGACGCCCAGACGTGGGGAAAGTCGAACAGGCTGCTCTGGTTTTGCAGCATGCCCTGCAGGGTGGCGACCGTGTTCCACCAGTCGCCCATGCCCTCGTTCAGCCTTATCCCGGGTTCGAAGATCACCGGTTTGGTGATCTCCCGGCGCAGCAGCGATGCCAGCTTCTGCTCCACCGCGGTGCGGGCGATGCGCACCAGCTGTTTGCGGCAATCGGCGCCCAGTATCAGGCTGACCGGATGGCCGGGGGAAATGATCAAGCCCAGCTCGGGGCTGGATTCAATCCTGTCCTTTTTGTGTTCGACGTACTGGCTGCCGGCCAGCGGCAGGCTGATGCTGTAGCTGTGCAGCAGATCCTGGGTTTTGACATGGGCGGCGGTGGAGTACTCGATCACGCCGAAGGAAAGCTGGCCCAGCACGGCACCCTGGTGGCGAAACAGCAGCTCATTGGGTTTTAGAATTTCCAGATCGTGGGGGCCGCAGACGCTCCTCATCCAGTCGCGGGCCGAACTGATGCTGTTCAGCTCCGCGGCCAGAAATTGTCGCTGTACCCTGTGGTGGTACTGGCTCATGGTCTTCCCTCTCGGACAGTGCTTCCAGTCTCGTCATCACCGGCATCCGGCCGTGATGAGTTAATGATTTTTTATTTTTTTAACATCTGTTTTACGCGGCATCTTGTGCTCTTTGCCCCTGGCTGTCAACCAAGGGCGGGCAGGAGCGCCGCCTGACACCGACCTGATAAAGGCTCACTTCGTTTAACATTTTAGACTCATAAAAACTGCATATCGTTAACCGGCAAACTGAATATTGGCCCTTTCCCCGAAGCGCTAGATTGGCAGCCATGGCAATCAGGTTCAAAAGGAGAGGACCCCATGAGCACCCAAAGAAGCTTGACCCAATGGCAAGCGTTCATCGAGAACAGCCTGGACTTTCGCCCCGATGAGGGGGTGTTCCGCGTCGCCCGGGACATCTTTACCGACAGGGAACTGTTCGATCTCGAGATGGAGCTGATTTTCGAGAAGCAGTGGATCTTTGCCTGCCACGAAAGCCAGATCCCCAACCCCAACGACTTCATCACCATGCAGGCCGGTCGCCAGCCGATGATCATCACCCGCGACGGCAAGGGGGAGCTCCATGCGCTGGCCAACACCTGCCAGCACCGGGGCGCGACCCTGACCCGGGTGTGCAAGGGCAACCAGTCCACCTTTACCTGCCCCTTCCATGCCTGGTGCTACAAGTCCGATGGCCGGCTGGTGAAGGTAAAGGCGCCCGGTGAATACCCCGCCGATTTCGACAAGTCCAGCCGCGGCCTGAGCCAGGCGCGCATCGCCAGCTACAAGGGCTTTGTCTTTATCAGCCTGGACACCGAGTCCACCCTGAGCCTGGAAGACTTTCTCGGCGACACCCGCCTGTTCTTCGACATGATGGTGGAGCAGTCCGCCACCGGCGAACTGGAAGTGCTGCCCGGCCAGTCCACCTACACCTTCAACGGCAACTGGAAACTGCAGAACGAAAACGGCCTGGACGGCTACCACGTCAGCACCGTGCATTACAACTACGTCAGCACGGTGCAGCACCGCCGCGAGCTGGAAGCCCAGCAGCAGGGCGGCACCAGCGACACCCTGGACTACAGCAAGCTGGGGGCCGGCGACAAGGACACCGACGACGGCTGGTTCTCCTTCCGTCATGGCCACAGCCTGTTGTTCAGCGACATGCCCAACCCCGAGGTTCGCCCCGGTTACCGGACCGTGATGCCGCGCCTGCTGGAGCAGCTGCCGGAAGAGCGGGCCAGGTGGACCATGCACCGGCTGCGCAACCTGAACATCTACCCCAGCCTGTTCTTTATGGATCAGATCAGCTCCCAGCTGCGCATCATCCGCCCGGTGGCCTGGAACAAGACCGAGGTGATCAGCCTTTGCCTGGGTGTGAAGGACGAGTCGGCCGCGGATCGGGAAAACCGCATCCGTCAGTTCGAGGACTTCTTCAACGTCTCCGGTATGGGGACCCCCGACGATCTGGTGGAGTTCAAGGAATCCCAGCGCGGTTTCGAGGCCCGCATCTCCCCCTGGAGCGACATTTCCCGGGGGTACGAGACCTGGCAATACGGCGAAACCCCCAACAGCAAGGTGCTGGGTATCCAGCCCGCGATCACCGGGGTCGAGTTCACCCATGAAGGGCTTTATGTGAACCAGCACGGCGCCTGGCAGCAGATGATGCGGGAAGGACTGAAGAAGAAAGCACGTCAGGAGGAGGTGTAAGCCATGGAACATCAACTGTCACTCGAGCAGTTTCTTTACCGGGTTGCCGAGTATTGCGACAACCAGGACTGGGACAACTACCTGGAGCAGTTCGCCCCCGAATGCGAATTTCACATTCCCCAGTGGGACAGCGAGCACAGCTACACCCGGGATCCCAAGCGGGAAATGTCGCTGATGTATTACCCCAACCGGGGCGGCATCGAGGATCGGGTGTTCCGCATCCGCACCGGCAAGTCGGCGGCCTGTACACCCATGCCGCGTACCCTGCACCTGATCGACAACCTGCGCTACCGGCAGGAAGAGGACGGCCGGTTCCTGGTGAAGGTGAACTGGGTCACCCATTACTACCGTTTCGGTGAAAGCCACCACTTCTTCGGCACCGCCAATTACCGGCTGCGTCGGGAAGGGGATGACTGGAAGATCACCTACAAGCAGTCCATTTTGCTGAACGACAAGATTGATTCGGTGCTGGATTTCTATCACGTCTAACTTGGGCCGAGGTTGTTATGTCTTATTCTGCCGCCATCGTTTTCCGTGATGGGAACACCCGCTTCATCGAAGTGAAGGAAAACGAGTTCCTGATGGATGCCGCCCTGCGCCAGGGCGTCAAGCTGCCGGTCGACTGCCGGGAAGGGGTTTGCGCCACCTGCCGCGGGCGCTGCGAGTCCGGCGAGGTCGAGCTCGAGTACGTGGATGACGAAGCCCTGAGCGAAAAGGAACTGGAGGCCGGCCATATCCTGGCCTGCCAGACCCGGCTGACGTCGTCCGGCTCCTTCTATTTCGATGTGGACTCCACCCTGTGCAGCGTGTCCACCGAGCTGTTCGAGGGTACCGTCAGCGCCTTCAAACAGGTGTCGGACGCGGCTGCCCTTATCGAAATCAAGCTGCAGGGCGAGGGCGGCCGGCTCAGGTACCTGCCCGGGCAGTATGCGCGGGTACAGGTGCCGGGCACGGATGAGTGGCGGGCCTATTCCTTCGCCAACCACTCGGCGGCAGAAGGTTTTGTCCGTTTTCTTATCCGCCTGCTGCCGAGCGGGGTGATGAGCGACTACCTGCGCCAGCGTTGCCGGGTGAGCGACGCCATCCGCTTCGAGGCACCCATGGGCGCCTTTTACCTGCGGGAAGTGGAGCGCCCCCTGCTGATGGTGGCCGGCGGCACCGGCCTGTCCGCCTTCCTCGCCATGCTGGAGCGGCTGGCGGAGCAGGGCGACTGCCCGCACGCCATCCGCCTGTGCTACGGCGTGACCCAGGATCAGGATCTGAGCGAGCTGGAGCGGTTGGACTCCTTCAGGGAAAAGCTGGCCGACTTCGACTACGAGGTCATCGTGATGAAGCCTTCCGAGCACTGGCAGGGCAAGCGCGGCGTGGTATGCGACCTGTTCGACCAGGACTTTTTGCAGCAGCCCTTCGACGCCTACCTGTGCGGGCCGCCGCCGATGATCGACGCCACCCAGACCTGGCTGGCAGCCACCCCCGTGGCCGATCACCAGCTCTACTTCGAAAAATTCGTGTCCAGCTGATCCGGCGCCATGGTCACAACGCATTCTGGAGATGTACCAATGAACAAACTCAAGGCGGCCATCATAGGCCCGGGCAACATCGGCACCGACCTGCTGATGAAGATGCTGCGCTCCGACTGGATTGAGCCGGTGTGGATGGTGGGCATCGACCCCACCTCGGAGGGCCTGAAGCGCGCCCGGGAGATGGGCATCAAGACCTGCGACACCGGCGTCGACGGCCTGTTGCCCCATGTGCTGGCGGACGACATCCGCATCGCCTTCGATGCCACCTCGGCCTATGTCCACGCCGAGAACAGCCGCAAGCTCAACGAGCTGGGGGTCATCATGATTGACCTGACCCCCGCCGCCGTCGGCCCCTTCTGCGTGCCGCCGGTCAACCTCAAGCAGCACGCCGCCCAGTTGGAGATGAACGTCAACATGGTCACCTGCGGCGGCCAGGCCACCATCCCCATGGTGGCCGCCGTCAGCCGGGTGCAGCCGGTCGCCTACGGCGAAATCATCGCCACCGTCGCTTCCCGCTCGGTCGGCCCCGGCACCCGCCAGAACATCGACGAGTTCACCCGCACCACCGCCGGCGCGGTGGAGTCGGTGGGCGGTGCCCGCCAGGGCAAGGCCATCATCATCATCAACCCGGCCGAGCCGCCGCTGATGATGCGCGACACCGTGCACTGCCTGGTGGACGGCGAGCCGGACCAGGCCGCCATCACCCGCTCGGTGCTGGACATGGTCGAGCAGGTGCGCCAGTACGTGCCCGGCTACACCCTGGTCAACGGCCCGGTGTTCGACGGCAACAAGGTCTCCATGTTCATGGAAGTGGCCGGCCTGGGCGATTTCCTGCCCACCTATGCCGGCAACCTGGACATCATGACCGCCGCCGCCCTGCGCACCGCCGAGCTGTTCGCCGAAGAAGCGGCCAGCGGCGCCATTCAACTGCCGGCCCGGGGCTAAGGAGACAAGCGAGATGAACCTGAAAGACAAAAAGGTCGTGCTGCACGACATGAGCCTGCGCGACGGCATGCACGCCAAGCGCCACCAGATTTCCCTCGAACAGATGGTGGCCATCGCCACCGGCCTGGACCAGGCCGGCATGCCGCTGATTGAAGTGACCCACGGCGACGGCCTGGGCGGCGCCTCGGTCAACTACGGCTTCCCCGCCTATTCCGACGAGGACTATCTCAAGGCGGTGGTGCCGCGGATGACGCAGGCCAGGGTGTCGGCGCTGCTGCTGCCCGGCATCGGCACCGTCGACCACCTGCGCATGGCGCGGGACCTCGGCGTGAGCACCATCCGGGTGGCCACCCACTGCACCGAGGCGGACGTGTCCCAGCAGCACATCGGCCTGGCTGCCAAGCTCGGCATGGACACCGTCGGCTTTTTGATGATGGCGCACATGGCCAGCCCGGAGAAGATCCTGGAGCAGGCCCGGCTGATGGTCGACTACGGCGCCAACTGCATCTACGTCACCGACTCCGCCGGCTACCTGCTGCCCGATGACGTGACCGCCCGCCTGGGACTGCTGCGCGCCGAGCTGCCGGCGGCGGTGGAGCTGGGCTTCCACGGCCACCACAACATGGGCATGGCGGTGGCCAACTCCCTGGCCGCCATCGAGGCCGGTGCCGTGCGTATCGACGGCTCGGTGGCGGGCCTGGGGGCCGGCGCCGGCAACACCCCGCTGGAAGTGCTGTGCGCGGTGCTCGACCGGCTGGACGCCGACACCGGCATCGACCTGTACCGGATTATGGACGTGGCCGAGGACCTGGTGGTGCCGATGATGGACCAGCCCATCCGCGTCGACCGGGATGCGCTGACCCTGGGCTACGCCGGGGTGTACTCCTCCTTCCTGCTGTTCGCGAAGCGCGCCGAGACCAAGTACGGCGTGTCCGCCCGGGACATCCTGGTGGAGCTGGGCCGTCGCGGCACCGTCGGCGGCCAGGAAGACATGATTGAAGACCTGGCCCTGACCCTGGCCAAACAACAAGGACTAAAACGATGAGCAAGCTGACCCAAGCACAGATTGAGCACCTGGCTGAGCACCTGGAAACCGCCGAGCTCGAGGCCTATGAGGTGACCAAAATCACCGACGACTACCCGGAGATGAGCTACCGGGATGCGTTCGACATCCAGTGGGAAATCCGCCGCCGCAAGGAGGCCCGGGGCACCAAAATTGTGGGCATGAAGATGGGCCTGACCTCCTGGGCCAAGATGGCGCAGATGGGGGTGGAGCATCCCTGCTACGGCTTTCTGGCCGACTATTTCAGCGTGCCGGACGGGGGCGACATCAAGTTCGACGAGCTTATCCATCCCAAGATTGAAGCCGAGCTGGCCTTCGTCACCAAGGCGGAGCTGAAGGGACCGGGTTGCCACATCGGCGACGTGCTGCGCGCCACCGACTTCGTGCTGCCGGCGGTGGAGGTGATCGACTCCCGCTACAAGGACTTCAAGTTCGACCTGAAGAGCGTGATTGCCGACAACTCCAGCTCCAGCCGTTTTATCACCGGCGGCCGCATGGCCGAGGCGAGCGAGCTCGACCTGAAGACCCTGGGTGTGGTGATGGAAGTCAACGGCGAAGTGGTGCAGACCGGCGCGGGCGCGGCGGTGCTGGGCCACCCGGCGGCCTCGGTGGCGATGCTGGCCAACATGCTGGCCGAGCGCGGCGAGGTCATTCCGGCGGGCAGCTTCATCATGATTGGCGCCATCACCGCGGCGGTGCCGGTGCAGAAGGGCGACAGCTTCGTGGTGCACTACCAGGGGCTGGGCAGCATCAGCGGGCGGGTGGTGTAACCGCCGCCGCGACCGTCAGACAGCGCGATAACGTGACAAACGACAGAGCCACAGAAGGAGACGCCGCCATGCCGATAGTCCTGGTGAACATGATGGAAGGGCGCAACGACGCCCAGAAGGAAGCGGTCATCGAGGAAGTGACCGCCGCCCTGGTGCGGGCGCTGGACGCGCCGCGGGAGTCGGTGCGGGTGCTGATTAACGAGCTGCCCAAGCAGCACTTCGGCATCGGCGGCCAGTCGGCCAAGACGCGGGGGCGTTAGCCCGTAGGGTCGAATTTATTCGACCTTGATACACAACAGGAGGCCAGGATGCCCCACTACACCATCACCCTGCACCACCCGGACCAACCCTGTGAGCAGTTCCGGGTCGCCCCCGGGCAAAGCCTGCTCGCCGGGGCCGAGGCCGGGCTCACGCGGCCGGTGCCGGTGGGCTGCCGCTGCGGCGGCTGCGGCCTGTGCCGGGTGCGCATCCTGCAGGGCCCCTACCAACGGCAATGCATGAGTCGCCGCCACGTCAGCCTTGAGCAGGCCGAGCAGGGCTACGCCCTGGCCTGCCGGGTGCTGCCCGAGGGCGACCTGGATATCGAGCTGGCCACCCCCTGCCTGGACACCCCGGCGGCCCGGCTCTGCAATGGACATGGATAAAGGAGTAAGGACGATGAAAAAAGGTGTAATCCGCCCCGGCCACGTGCAGCTGCGCGTGATGAACATGAACGACGCCCTGGCCCACTATCGGGACCTGCTCGGCCTGATTGAAACCGACCGGGACGACCAGGGCCGGGTCTACCTCAAGGGCTGGACCGAAGTGGACCAGTTCTCGGTGGTGCTGCGCGAGGCCGACGAGCCCGGCATGGACTTTATGGCGTTCAAGGTGCTGGACGAGGCCACCCTCGACCGCCTGCACCGGGACCTGCTCGCCTACGGCGTGGCGGTGGAGGACATCCCCGAAGGCGAACTCAAGGGCTGCGGCCGCCGGCTGCGCTTCACCGCGCCCACCGGTCATGCCTTTGAGCTGTTCGCCAGCAAGGCCCAGCCCGGCCGCTACGGCATCGGCAACCACAACCCGGAAGCCTGGCCCCGTGACCTCAAGGGCATGAAGGCCCAGCGCTTCGACCACTGCCTGCTGTACGGCGACGACCTGGACGGCACCTTCCAGCTGTTCCACGAGGTGCTCGGCTTCGACCTGTGCGAGCAGGTGCTGACCCCGGACGGCGAGCGGGTGGCCCAGTTCCTCACCGTGTCGATGAAGTCCCACGACGTGGCCTTTATCAAACATGCGGAGAAGAACAAGTTCCACCACGCCTCCTTCTTCCTGGAAACCTGGGAAGACGTGCTGCGCGCCGGCGACCTGATTTCGATGACCAACACCTCCATCGACATCGGCCCCACCCGCCACGGCATCACCCACGGCCAGACCATCTACTTCTTCGACCCCTCGGGCAACCGCAACGAGGTGTTCTGCGGCGGCGACGCCTTCTACCCGGACCACCCGCCCATCACCTGGGATGCGGACAAACTGGGCAAGGCCATCTTCTACCACGACCGCCAGCTGAACGAACGCTTCCTGACCGTGCTGACTTAAGCGCTGGAAGCTTGAGGCTGGAAGCTGGACGTAAACAGCGCACCGCAACATACCGTCACTCCCGCGCAGGCGGGAGTCCAGGCCCCGGGCGCCGGGGCAACCCATGACGAGAGCAACACATGAACGAATTCAAGCACTTTATTAACGGCGAGTACGTCGCCTCCGCCAGCGGCAAGACCTTCGACAACCGCTGCCCGGTGGACAACAGCCTGATCGGCCGGGTGCACGAGGCCGGCCGTGACGAGGTCGATGCCGCCGTGCGCGCCGCCAGGGCCGCGCTCAAGGGCCCCTGGGGCAAGCTCACCCAGGCCCAGCGCACCGCCCTGTTGCACAAGGTCGCCAACCGCATCAACGAGCGCTTCGACGAGTTCCTCGAGGCCGAGTGCCGCGACACCGGCAAGCCCTACAGCATCGCCAGCCACATCGACATTCCGCGCGGCGCCGCCAACTTCACCGCCTTCGCCGAGACCCTGGCCAACCACCCCACCGAGGGCTTCCGCCTGGACACCCCGGACGGCAAAGGCGCGCTCAACGTCGGCCACCGCACACCCAAGGGGGTCATCGCCGTTATCGCTCCCTGGAACCTGCCGCTGCTGCTGATGACCTGGAAGGTGGGCCCGGCCCTGGCCTGCGGCAACACCGTGGTGGTCAAGCCGTCGGAAGAAACCCCCGCCACCACCACCCTGCTGGGTGAGGTGATGAACGAGTGCGGCGTGCCGCCCGGGGTGTTCAACGTGGTGCACGGCTTCGGCCCCGACTCCGCCGGCGAGTTCCTCACCACCCACCCGCTGGTGGACGCCATCACCTTCACCGGCGAGACCCGCACCGGCGAGGCCATCATGAAGGCCGCCGCCGTGGGCCTGCGCAACATCTCGCTGGAGTGCGGCGGCAAGAACCCCGGCATCGTGTTCGCCGACTGCGACCTAGAGAAGGCGGTGGAGGGCACCATGCGCTCGGCCTTCGTCAACTGCGGCCAGGTGTGCCTGGGCACCGAGCGGGTGTACGTGGAGCGGCCCATCTTCGACGCCTTCCTGGCGCGGATGAAGGAAGAGGTGGCCAAGCTGAAACTCGGCCGGCCACAGGACCCGCAGGCCAACTTCGGCCCGCTGGTGAGCCAGGAGCACCGGGACAAGGTGCTGTCCTACTACCGCCTGGCGGTGGAGGAGGGCGCCACCGTGGAAATCGGCGGCGGCATCCCGGACATGGGGCCCGAGCTCAACGGCGGCGCCTGGGTCGAGCCGACCATCTGGACCGGCCTGAGCGACGACGCCCGGGTCATCCGCGAGGAAATCTTCGGGCCCTGCTGCCATATCCGGCCGTTCGACAGCGAAGAGGAAGTCATTGCCTTGGCCAACGACACCGACTACGGCCTGGCGGCGGCCATCTGGACCGAGAACAGCAGCCGGGCGGTGCGGGTGGCGGAGCAGATGGAGGCGGGCATCGTGTGGGTGAACAGCTGGTTCCTGCGCGACCTGCGCACCGCCTTCGGCGGCGCCAAGCAGTCCGGCATCGGCCGGGAGGGCGGGGTGCACGGCCTGGAGTTCTACACCGAGCTGAAGAACATCTGTATCAAGCTGTAAGGAGCGACCATGAACCAGGAACAGATTATCCAGTACGGCGACGAGCTCTACCGGGCCCTGCGCCAGCGCGAGCCCCTGGCGCCGCTCACCCGCCGGGCCGCCGACATCAGCATCGACGATGCCTATCACATCTCGCTGCACCTGCTCGACCGCCGCCTGGCCGACGGCGAGCGGGTCATCGGCAAGAAAATCGGCCTTACCTCCAAGGCGGTGCAAAGCATGCTCAAGGTGGACCAGCCGGACTTCGGCTTTCTCACCGACGCCATGGTGTACAGCCAGGGCCAGGAGGTGCCCATCAGCCAGCAGCTTATCCAGCCGCGGGCCGAGGGCGAAATCGCCTTTATCCTCAAGCGCGACCTGATGGGCCCGGGGGTGACCGCCGCCGACGTGCTGGCCGCCACCGAGTGCGTGCTGCCCTGCTTCGAGGTGGTGGATTCGCGCATCGAGCACTGGCAGATAAACATCCAGGACACCATTGCCGACAACGCCTCCTGCGGGGTCTTTGTGCTGGGCGACACCGCGGTGAGCCCGCGCAAGCTCGACCTGGCCACCTGCGGCATGGTGGTGGAAAAGAACGGCGCCATCATCAGCACCGGCGCCGGGGCGGCGGCCCTGGGCAGCCCGGTGAACTGCGTGGCCTGGCTGGCCAATACCTTGGGCCAGCGAGGCATCGGGCTGAAGGCGGGCGAGGTGATCCTGTCCGGCGCCCTGGTGCCGCTGGAGCCGGTGCGGGCCGGGGACCATATGACGGTGTCCGTCGGCGGCATCGGCAGCGCCTCGGTGCGCTTTAGCTGAGTTCCTCGCCGGGGCCGGCAGGCCCCGGCAGAAGCAACCGTGAGTCATAAACGGACTGAATAACATCATAATGGAGTTGAACATGACCAGATTCAAAACAGCACTCACCCTGGTAGCGGCCGCCGGCCTGGCACTGGGTTCCGTCACCGCCCAGGCCCGGGATTTCCGCCTGGGGCTTATCACTCCGCCGGCCCATATCTGGACCCAGGCGGCTACCGACTTCGCCCAGGAGCTGCGCGATCAGTCCCACGGCCAGCACCGGGTGTCGGTGTTTCCCTCCCAGCAACTGGGCAACGAAGCCCAGATGGTGCAACAGCTGCAAACCGGCGCCCTGGACATGGCCTTCCTGACCATCGCCGAGATCTCCAACCGGGTGCCCGACTTCGGCGCCCTTTATGCTCCCTACCTGGTGGAGGACATCGATCAGGCCGCCGCCCTGCTGCAGTCGGACGCGGCTTCCCGCTTGCTGGATCAGCTGCCGGGCAGCGTCGGCGTGGTGGGCATCGGCTACGGCATGGCCGGCATGCGCCAGGTGCTGAGCCGGAGCGCGGTGGAAGGCCCCGGGGATCTGAAGGGCAAGAAACTGCGTATCACCCCCTTCGAGCCCATCCGCGACTTCTATACCGCCCTGGGCTCGGCGCCCACGCCGCTGCCCCTGCCCGGTGTGTACGACGCCCTGGCCAACGGCCAGGTCGACGCCATCGACATGGATTTCGACTCCATCCTGGTGCTGAAATTCTACGAGCGGGCCAACCACCTGCTGCTGTCCAACCACATGATGTTCCCCATGGTGGGCGTGGTGTCCGGCCGGGTGTGGCGTGAGCTGGGCAATGACGACAAGGCGCTGATCCAGGGCCTGATGAAGGCCCAGCTGGACAAGGTGATCGAGCAGTTCCGGCAACAGGAGCGGGATCAGGAGCAGCAGCTGCGTGATCTGAACATCCAGATCGTCGAGGCGGATCGCGCCACCTTCGCCGACGCCATCCAGCGCTGGGAAGCCACCTGGTCCAGCAAGGCCAAGGCGCTGGATGGGCTGCGCCGGGCCGCCCAGGATATCAAGGGCAGCTGAGCCGATTAGTAACCAGGAGAGCCCCGGCATGCCATGCCGGGGCCGGGGAGAGTGGAGTAATGCTTAAGCGCATATCGGATAGGGTAGCGTCGGTGGAAATGACGGTCGCGGCCTTGCTGGCCGGGGCCGTCACCTTGCTGGTGCTGCTCAATATCGTCACCCGGGCCATGGGGCAGGCGATCTACTGGGTGGACGAGCTGGCCATCTACTGCATGGTATGGATGACCTTTATCAGCACCTCGGCGGTCTTGAAAAAGCGCCGGGGTGTTGCCGTCACCATCCTCACCGACCAGTTGCCGGCCGCCCTGCGGCGCTGGCTGACGGTGTTCAGTGACCTGATGATACTGGGGTTTGCCCTGGCCCTCTTCGTGCTGTGCTGGCGTTGGTACAGCCCCCTGGCCCTGATGCAGGCGGGGTTTGATTTCCAGGCCTTTCAGTCGGAAACCTTCAACTTTATGTACGCGGAAAACACCAATACCCTGGGCATCAAAAAGTTCTGGGTCTGGCTGGTGCTGCCGGTGTTCTCCCTGTCCCTGGGAATTCACGCCCTGCTCAACCTGTTTGACAGCCTGAGCGGTTCGCAACAGACAATGACGGGAGAGCCCACATGACCCTGGTTGTATTCCTGGTACTGCTGTTTACCGCCGTGCCCATCGCCCTGGTATTGGCGCTCACCGCCATCTGGTATATCGGCTCCTCCGGCAATACCGTGCTGTTCGAGTCTTATCCCCAGCAGCTGTTCGGGGCCATCGAGAGCTATGGCCTGCTGGCCATTCCCCTCTTTATGCTGGCCGGCGAGCTGATGAACGAAGGCGGCCTGACCAAGCGGCTGATCAACCTGGCGCGGATCCTGGTGGGCGGCTTCAGGGGCGGGCTCGCCTACATCAACCTGGTGGCCAACATGATGATGGCGGCCATCATGGGCTCGGCGGCGTCGCAGATCGCCATCATGTCCCGGGCCATGGTGCCGGCGATGGAGAAGGAAGGCTACGACAAGCCCTTCTCGGCGGCCATTACCGCCGCCGGCGGCCTGCTGTCGCCCATCATTCCCCCGTCCATGCTGTTCGTGCTGTTCGGGGTGCTGGCCCAGGTACCCATCGCCGAGATGTTTATCGCCGGCATCGTGCCCGGGCTTATCATGTCGTTGCTGTTCTTCCTGGTCATCAGCCTGATGGGGCTGGTCCACCAGTACCCGAAAGGGGACTGGCCCAGCCGCAGGCAGGCCCTGGAATACCTGCTGATGGGGCTGCCGGCCGGGGTGATCCCGGTGCTGATCATCGGCGGCATCCTCACCGGCCTGGCCACCCCGACCGAGTCGGCGGCGCTGGCGTCGCTGGGCGCCCTGCTGATCGGCCGGTTCGTGTACAAGGATCTGCAGTTTTCCCACCTGTTCGGCATCCTCCGGCGCACCGCCATCAACTCCGGCATGGTGATCCTGCTGATCGCGGCGGCCGGGGTATTCGGCTGGGTGATCGTGTTCGAGGAGATCCCCCAGGGCGCCGCCGCCTGGATTGCCGAGCAGACTTCGGATCCCTTCGTGTTCCTGCTGATGGTGGTGGGCATACTGCTGCTGGTGGGCATGGTGCTCGACGGCATCGCCGCCCTGATCCTGGTGGTGCCCATACTGCTGCCCATCGCCCAGCTGCAGTTCGGCATCAGCCCCTATCAGTTCGGGGTGGTGGTGTGCCTGACCCTGGTGATGGGCCTGCTGACCCCGCCGGTGGGCGCCGGGCTCTTTATCGCCTCCTCCATGACCGGAGCTTCCCCCCTGAGCATCTTTCGTGCCCTGCTGCCCTTCCTGCTGGCGACCCTGGTGACCCTGGTGCTGCTGAGCTGGAAAGGCAGCCTGGTGACCATGTTGCTGTGATGGCGTCGGCAGGCCCGAAGGCGATGCCTTCTGGGCCAAGGTGGTGATACCGCTCTGATCAACGGGTGCCCGGCGTCACCCGTGCCAGGCAGTCGGCGAAGCGGGCGGTGGGGGAGTCGGGGGCCTCGTCCCTGCGCAGCAGCAGCTGCCAGTCCAGGTGGAGCCCTTCTTCCGTCACCCGCACCGTGCTCAGCCCGCCCTGGGCCAGGTAGGGCGTCAGCACCCACTCCGGCATGATGGTCAGCCCGAAGCCTTCCTTCACCAGGGCGATCACCGCCTCGGTTACCCCGGCCCGGATCACCCGGGCCGGCAACAGCCGGTAGTGGCTGAACAGCTGCTCGTATTCCCGTCCCTTGCCCGGCTGGGTGTGGTAGGTCACGTAGGTGTGGGCCGCCACCTGCCCGGCGCTCACCCAGTCTTCCCCGGCCAGTTCATGCTCCGCGGGCAGCACCAGCCGCATCTCGTCCCGGAACAGCCGCCGGCACTGGAAGCCCTCGGGCGGCTGGCCCGAGGTCAGCGCCAGGTCTATGCGCCCGGTGCGCAGGGCGGCGTAAGGATCGAGGGAGACGTCGGGGATGATCTCCACGCTGATGGTGGGCTGCTCCCGGGCGAAGGCGGCCAGGCAGGCGGGCAGCCAGTGGTAGCCGCCGTAGGCCTCGTTGCCCAGGCGCACCACGTGCTCTATGCCCACCGACAGCTTGTTGATATCGGCCTCGGCCCGCTCCAGCTCCGCCAGCACCAGCCGGGAGGAATGCAGCAGCCGCTTGCCGGCGCTGGTGGGCACCAGTTTCTTGTGCTGGCGGTAGAACAGCTCGGTGTTGAGCAGCCGCTCCGCCTCCTTGATGCGGTGGCTCAGGGCGGACTGGGTCAGGCCCAGCAACTGGGCGGCTTCCACCAGGCTGCCGGCCTCGCTCAGGGCCACCATCATCTGCATATGCCGGGTACTGACTCGAACGCTCATCTATTAATTTATTTAATTAAAAAGTGAATTTTAATGAAATTTACACCAAGGCCGGGGGCGGCGTAAACTCAAGTTATCTTCAATTGTTAACGGGATGTTGGTTATGCGTGGCAAGGAATCGATCACCGCCCGCCAGGGCATGGTGGATCTGGACAACGAGGGGGTGCACTGGCAACAGGACCTCAGCTACGGCCAGTACCTGGATCTGGACGCCCTGCTCCACTGCCAGCGGCCCCGCTCCGCCGAGCACGACGAGATGCTGTTTATCGTCATCCACCAGGTGTCGGAGCTGTGGATCAAGCTGTGCCTGCACGAGGCCCATGCCGCCGCCGAGCATATCCGCCGGGACCAGCTGCCGCCGGCGTTCAAGATGCTGTCGCGGGTGGCGCGCATCCAGGAGCAGTTGATCAAGGCCTGGGAAGTGCTGGTGACCATGACCCCGGCCGACTATGCCCGCTTTCGCGGCAGCCTGGGGCAGAGCTCGGGGTTCCAGTCCTACCAGTACCGGGAGCTGGAGTTTCTGCTCGGCAACAAGAACGCCCGCATGGTGGAGGCCCACCGGGCCCACCCGGAGCATTACCGGCACCTGAGCGCCATACTGGAAGCCCCCAGCATCTACGACATCAGCCTGCAACTGCTGCACCGGCGCGGTTTCGCGCTGCCCGCCCACTGCCTGGAGCGGGACTGGTCCCAGCCCTACCAGGCCTGCGCCGAGGTGGAGGCCGCCTGGTCCCGGGTCTATCACCATACCGAGCAGTACTGGGATCTGTACGAGCTGGCCGAGAAGCTGGTGGACATGGAATACAACTTCCAGAAATGGCGCTTCAGCCACATGAAGACGGTGGAGCGCATCATCGGCCACAAGAAGGGCACCGGCGGCACCGGCGGTGTTTCCTACCTGGTGAAGGCGCTGGACCTGACCTTTTTCCCCGAACTCTGGGCGGTGCGCACCAGCATCTGAGGAGAACTATATGAGCCGGATCTGGGACATCTCCCAAACCCTGCGCCCCGGCATACCGGTGTGGCCGGGCGACACCCCCTACAGCGCCGAGCCGAGCTGGGTGATGGAAAACGGCTGCCCGGTGAACGTGGCGCGGCTGTGCCTGTCCACCCACACCGGCACCCATGCCGACGCGCCCCTGCATTACCACGCCGAGGGCCAGGCCATGGCCGAGGTGGCGCTGGAGGCCTATATCGGCCCCTGCCTGGTGCTGGACCTGACCCATGCCCGCGGCCGGGTGGAGCCCGGCGATTTGCCCGCCGGGCTGCCGGCGCGGCTGGAGCGGGTGCTGCTGAAAACCTGCGCCCGTTTTCCCCATGATCAATGGCGGGCGGACTTTACCGCCGTGGCCGCCGCCACCATCGATCTGCTGGCCGAGCGGGGCGCCCGCCTTATCGGGGTCGACAGCCCCTCGCTGGACCCCCAGGACGCCAAGACCCTGGACGCCCACCAGCGGGTCTGGCATCACCGCATGGCCATCCTGGAAGGGCTGGTGCTGGACGACATCGAGCCCGGCCATTACGAACTGATAGCCCCCCCGTTGAAACTGGCGCACCTGGACGCCTCGCCCGTGCGCGCCCTGCTGAGGAGAAGTGAAGCATGACCACCCTGACCCGCGACCATCTGGCCCGGCTGGATCGGGACGATCCCCTGGCCCCTTACCGGCAGCAGTTCGAGCTGGAAGAGGGGCTTGTCTACCTGAACGGCAACTCCCTGGGCGCCCTGCCCGGGGCCGCCCGCCGGCGTGCCGCCGAGGTGGTGGAGCAGGAGTGGGGCCGGGGCCTTATCCGCAGCTGGAACACCCACGACTGGATAAGCCTGCCCGAGCGGGTGGGGGACAAGATCGCGCGCCTGATCGGCGCCGAGCGGGGCGAGGTGGTGGTGGCCGATTCCACCTCGGTCAACCTGTTCAAGCTGGCGGCGGCGGCGCTGGAGATGCGCCCGGGACGCGGCAAAGTAGTCTCCGAACCCGGCAACTTCCCCACGGATCTCTACATCCTGCAGGGGCTGGAGCGGTTCCGGCCCGGCGTGCGGCTGGAAACGGCGCCGCGGGAGGCGCTGGAAACGCTTATCGACGAAGACACCGCCCTGGTGGTGCTGACCCATGTGCACTACAAGTCCGGCGAGATGTTCGACATGGCCGCCCTCAGCGCCCGGGCCCGGGCCGTGGGCGCGCTGATGCTGTGGGATCTGAGCCACAGCGCCGGCGCCGTGCCGGTAGACCTGAACGGCGCCGGCGCCGACTTCGCCGTGGGTTGCGGCTACAAGTACCTGAACGGCGGCCCCGGCGCCCCCGGCTTCCTGTTCGTGGCCCGCCGCCACCAGGAGGCGTTCCGCCAGCCCCTGAGCGGCTGGTTCGGCCACGCCAACCCCTTCGCCATGCAGGACAGGTTCGAGCCGGCCGCCGGCATCCGGCGCGGCCTGTGCGGCACCACCGGGGTGCTGGCCACCAGCGTGCTGGAGGTGGGGGTGGAGCTGATGGTGTCCGCCGACATGGGGCAGATCCGCGCCAAGTCCCGCCGGATGGGGGAGATCTTCATCGAGCTGGTGGAGTCGCACTGCGGGGACTTTGGTTTCGGGCTTGCCTCGCCGCGGGACGCCGAACGGCGCGGCAGCCAGGTGTCGCTCACCCATGAGCAGGGCTTCGCCATCATGCAGGCGCTGATCGCCCGCAACATCATCGGCGACTTCCGCGCCCCCGACATACTGCGCTTCGGCTTTACTCCCCTCTACACCCGCTACGTGGATCTGTGGGACACGGTGCAGGCCCTGGCCGAGGTGATGCGCCGGGAAGAGTGGAAGCAGCCCGAGTTCCGCAAACTGACCGCGGTAACCTGAGCCCGGCCACCAACCTCATTACCCCCAAGGAGAACACCGTTATGGAAAACAACAGTCTGACCCGGCCGCTCGGCGGCCTGGGCCAGGTGGCCGCGTCCACCGCCGCCAGCCCCCAATGGTCCGGCCGCATGGCCTTCGTGCTGGCCGCCACCGGCTCGGCGGTGGGGCTCGGCAATATCTGGAAATTCCCCTACATCACCGGCGAGCACGGCGGCGCCGCCTTCGTGCTGGTGTACCTGGCCTGCATCCTGGTGATCGGCATCCCGCTGCTGATGGCCGAGGTGATGATAGGCCGGCGCGGCCGCCACAACCCGCCCCATGCCATGGCCGCCCTGGCCGGGGAGGCGGGGGCGTCGCCCCGCTGGCGCTGGCTCGGCTGGGTGGGGGTGCTCACCGGCTTTCTGTTGCTCAGCTTCTACGTGGTGGTGGCCGGCTGGGCGGTGGCTTATATCTTCGACACCGGCGCCGGCACCTTCAACGCCGCCTCCGGCGAGCAGGTGGGCGCCCACTTCGGTGCCCTGCTGGCATCGCCGCTGACCCTGATCTTCTGGGGCAGCCTGGTGCTGGCACTGACCCTGGGGATTGTCGCCCTGGGGGTCCGGCAGGGGCTGGAGCGGGCGGTCAACCTGATGATGCCCGGGCTCTTCCTGTTGCTGCTGGTGCTGGTGGGCTACGCCATGACCACGGGCCACTTCATGCAGGGGCTGGAATTCCTGTTCAACCCGGACTTCGGCAAGCTCTCGGGCAACAGCGTGCTGGTGGCCCTGGGCCACGCCTTCTTCACCCTGAGCCTGGCCGGGGGCGGCATGATGACCTACGGCGCCTACCTGCCCGGCAAGGTGTCCATCGCCAAAACGGCGCTGACCATCGGCCTGCTGGACACCCTGGTGGCGCTCTTGGCGGGCATGGTGATCTTCCCCCTGGTGTTCGCCAACGGCCTGGAGCCGGGCGCCGGCCCCGGGCTGCTGTTCGTGACCCTGCCCATCGCCTTCGGCCAGATGCCGCTGGGTGCGCTGTTCGGCGCCCTCTTCTTCGTGATGCTGTCGGTGGCGGCGCTGACCTCGGCCATTTCGCTGATCGAGCCGGCGGTGGCCTGGCTGACCGGGCGCTACCGCATCAGCCGGGCGCGGGCCTGCCTGGGCTCGGGGGTACTGATGTGGCTGCTGAGCCTGGGCACCGTCTTCTCCTTCAACCTGTGGGAGCAACACACCCTGTTCGGCAAGACCTTCTTCGGCGGCCTGGACTACCTCACCTCCAGCTGGATCATGCCGTTGTCCGGGCTCTTTATCGCCCTGTTCGCCGGCTGGGTGATGAGCCGCACCGCCACCGAGCAGGAACTGGGCCGGGACCTGGGCTACCGGCTGTGGCGCTTCACCATCCGCTACCTGAGCCCGGTGTTTATCGTGCTGATGTTCCTCAATGCCATCGGCGCCTTTGGCTGAGGCGCCGGTCTTCCGAAGCGCTTCGCCTAGGGTGTTGCCGGCTCCTCCGTAAACATCCGTTTTACCTCCGCCATCACCGCCTCGGCCACCGGGGTGGGGGAAAAATGGTGGGAGTGGGCCAGCACCAGCCGCTGCGACGGCAGCGGGTTGGCGATGGGGCGGCACACCAGGCGGGCGCCGTCCTGGGTCTGATCCGACAGCGGACGGGTGATCAGCAGGGCGACCCCCAGCCCCTGGGCCACCATGCCGCGCACCATTTCCAGCGAGGTGGTGCGGTAGGCGATACGGGGCTCCAGCTGGTATTGCCAGAACGGCGACATCAGAAACTCCCGGCTGTGCGGCAAGTCGATCTGGATCAGCGCCTCCCCAGCCAGATCCTCCAGCGACACGGCCTGCTGCCGGGCCAGCGGATGCGTCGGGGGCAGGGCGGCGTAGAACCGGCACTTCTTGAGCAGCTGCACCCGGGGGCGTTCGGTCATGCCCAGATCGTAGGTTAGCGCCAGCTCGACCTGGCCGGTGTCCAGCATGCGGCTGATGGAGCCGAGATCCCCCTCGCGCAGTTGTACTTCCACCCCGGGCAGCGTTTCCCGCAAGCGGCGCAACAGGGCGGGCACATAGGGCGGCCCCAGGGAACTGAAATAACCGATGGTGATCTGGCCGCGCAGCTGGGGGCCGGCATCCTGCGGCTCGGCGAACATCTCGGCGCGGGACAGCAGGGCCCGGGCTTCTTCCAGCTTGCCGCGGCCGAAGGGGGTGATGGCCAGCCCCCGTGGCGGGTTGCGGATAAACAGCTCGGCCCCCAGCTCGGCTTCCAGGTTGCGCACGATCAGCGATACCGACGGCTGGGACAGGTGCAGCTGGCGGGCGGCAGCGGCGGTACCGCCGCTTTCGGCCACCGCCACGAACACCTTGAGTTGATGCAGGGTTATCACTACTAGAAAAATCTATATTGAATATATGTAACTAATATTTTACACAATATTCACCCGCTGACAAACTCAGAGCCAAGACTTCACCACCACTCTGAGGCCCATACCATGGAACAGCAGCACCAGCGTCAGCCCCTGGCCGGGATTAAAATCGTCGATCTCACCCGGGTCCTGTCCGGCCCCTTCTGCACCGCCCTGTTGTCGGATCTGGGCGCCGAGGTCATCAAGGTAGAACCGCCGGGCGGTGATGAGTATCGCCATGTGGGTCCCTTTGAGCAGGGAGAAAGCGCCCTGTTCACCCTGATGAACCGCAACAAGAAAGGGGTGGTGGCGGATCTGAAAAATCCCGGGCACCTGGCCCGCTTGCTGGAGCTGGTGCGCGAGGCCGACGTCCTGGTGGAAAACTTCAAGCCGGGGGTGGCCGAACGGCTGGGGGTGGGCTTTGCGGCCATCAAGGCCATCAACCCCGACATCATCTACGCCAGCATTTCCGGCTTCGGCCAGCGGGGCGAGTCGAGCGGCCTGCCGGCCTACGATCTGGTGGTGCAGGCCATGTCCGGCATCATGGCCATCACCGGCGAGCCCGACGGCGCGCCGACCAAGGTGGGCGAGTCCATCGCCGATCTGGCCGCCGGGCTCTATGCCTCCTGGGCCATACTGGCCGCCCTGTTCGACCGGCAGCGCAGCGGCGAGGGGGTCCACCTGGATATCGCCATGCTCGACTGCCTGTTCTCGCTGATGCCGACCCCGGTGGCCCAATGGATGTTCGGGGGCGAGGCACCGGGGCGGGTCGGCAACCGTCATCCCTTGTCCACCCCCTTCGGCTCCTTCAACGCCGCCGATGGCCGGGTCATTATCGCGGTGCTCAACAACCGCCAGTTTGCCGCGCTGTGCGCCGTCATGGGCCGGCCCGGGCTGGCGCAGGACGCCCGCTTCGGGTCCGACGAGGCCCGCACCCGCCACGAGCCGGTGCTGCGCGACCTGATCGAAAGCTGGCTGTCCGGCCACAGCGTGGCGTCGGCCATCGCCAGCCTGGCGGCGGCGGGCATTCCCGCCTCGCCGGTGCTGGACATGGGCGAGGTGCTGGCGCGGGCC
>NZ_NMUO01000005.1 GCF_002237365.1 Zobellella denitrificans | reverse complement strand
ACGGGGAGCCGGGCTCCCGGCCGGTCAGCGGGCCAGCTCGGGCAGGTCGCGGAACAGCGCCAGCGCCTCCGGGTTGGCCAGGGCGCCGATGTTTTTCACCGGCTCCCCGTGCACCACGTTGCGCACCGCCAGCTCCACCGTCTTGCCCGACTTGGTCCTGGGAATGTCGGCCACCGCCAGGATCCGGGCCGGCACGTGGCGGGGCGTGCACTGGCGGCGGATCCGCTCGCGGATGGCGTCTTCCAGCTCCTCGGTCAGCGCTTCACCCGGGGCCATCTTCGCGAACAGCACCACCCGCACGTCGTTCTGCCAGTGCTGGCCGATCACCACCGAGTCCTGGATTTGCTCGAACTGGTTGACCTGGCGGTAGATCTCGGCGGTGCCGATGCGCACCCCGCCCGGGTTGAGCACGGTGTCGGAGCGGCCGTAGAACAGCATGCCACCGTGCCCGGTCAGCTCGACGAAATCCCCGTGGTGCCAGACCCCGGGCCAGGTGGCCCAGTAGGCGGCGTGGTAGCGGCTGCCGTCCTCGTCGCCCCAGAACCCCAGCGGCCGGTTGGGAAAGCTGTTGCGGCACACCAGCTCGCCCCGCTGGCCGACCAGGGGATGGCCCTGGTCGTCGAACACCCGCACGTCCAGCCCCAGGCCGGGGCCCTGGCACTCGCCCCGGTACACCGGGCTGATGGGGTTGCCGAGCACGAAGCAGCCGCAGATATCGGTGCCGCCGGAGATGGAAGCCAGCTGCAGATCCGCCTTGATATGGCGGTAGACGTAGTCGAACTGCTCCGGCGCCAAGGTGGAGCCGGTGGAGCAGAGGGTGCGCAGGGCGCCGAGATCGTGGCTGTCGGCCGGGTGGATATGCTGCTTCTCCAGCGCCTCCAGGTACTTGGCGGAGGTGCCGAACAGGGTGACCCCCTCCCGCTCGCTCCAGTCCCACAGCACCCGGCCGTCCGGGGCGAAGGGGGAGCCTTCGTACAGCAGCAGGGTGGCGCCGCTGGCCAGGGCGGACACCAGCCAGTTCCACATCATCCAGCCGCAGGTGGTGAAGTAGAGCACCCTATCGCCGGCGCGGACGTCCGAGTGCAGCTGGTGCTCCTTGAGGTGGTTGAGCAGCATGCCGCCGGCACCGTGGACGATGCACTTGGGCTTGCCGGTGGTGCCGGAAGAGTAGAGCACGTAGAGCGGCGCGTTGAAGGGCATGGGGGTATAGCGTGGTGGCTGGCCCCGGTGGCGTTCGAGCAGCTCGGGCCAGTGTAAGGCGCCGTCGTCCGGGCCCAGCCGGTGCCGGCCGATATAGGGGATCTGCACCCAGTGACGCACGCTGTCCAGCGCCGCCACTATGTCCCTGGCCTTGGCGCTGGTGTCGTGCAGCTTGCCGTTGTAGCGGTAGCCGTCGGCGCTGAACAGCACCTTGGGCCGGGTCTGGCCGAAGCGGTCGATGACGCTGTCGACCCCGAAGTCCGGCGAGGTGGAAGTCCAGATAGCGCCCAGGGCGGCGGTGGCCAGCATGGCGATCACCGTCTCCGGCAGGTTGGGCAGGTAGCCGGCCACCACGTCGCCGGGGCCGATGCCTTCGGCCTCGAGCCAGGCGCGCAGGGCCGCGACCTGGGCTTCCAGCTCGGCCCAGCTCAGCCGCAGGTGTCCCTGGCCCTCGGCCTGGAACAGCATGGCGTCCTCCCGGGCGAAGGCGTGGGCCTGGGCCAGCAGGTTTTCGGCGAAGTTGAGCCTGGCCTCGGGAAACCACAGATCCTGCTCGGGGCTTTGGCCCCGTTGCAGCAATACATCTCCCTTGTGGCCGATCACGCCGGCGAAGTCCCACAGCCGGCTCCAGAAGTTATCGCTGTTGCGCACCGACCAGGCGTGCAGGCCGGCGAAGTCTTCGATGGCCAGACCCTGCTCCCGGTTCAGCTCGTCGATAAAGCGCCAGAGCCGGCTCTGCTCGATGCGGGCCCGGTCGGGGCGCCAGAGGGGCGCATGATCGGTATTCATCTAGGCCTCCTGATGATGGTCGGGATGGGCGGCGGCGAAGGCCTCCAGCCGCAGGCAGGCTGCCTCTATGGCCACCAGCCGCGGGTAGGGGGCGAGATCCAGGCCGAAGCGGCGGGCGTTGTAGAGCTGGGGCACCAGGCAGATATCCGCCAGTCCCGGGGTGTCGCCGCAGCAGAAGGGAGAGTCTGTCTCCGTCAACTGCCGCTCCAGGGCGGCCAGGCCCTGCTGCAGCCAGTGGTGGTACCAGGCCAGCTTCTGCTGTTCATCGATGCCGAATTCGCGCACCAGGTATTGCAGCACCCGCAGGTTGTTGAGCGGGTGGATGTCGCAGGCCACCTGCAGGGCCAGGGCCCGGGCCCGGGCGCGGGCGAAGGCCCCGGCCGGCAGCAGGGGCGGGGCGGGGAAGCGTTCGTCCAGGTATTCGATGATGGCCAGGGACTGGCCGAGCAGGCCCTCGCCGGTGTCCAGGCTGGGCACCAGGCCGGTGGGGTTGAGGGCGCGGTAGTCCTCGCCGCGCTGGGCTCCCTCCAGCAGGTTGACGGGGACGGCCTCGAAGGTTTGCCCCTTCAGGTTGAGCGCGATCCGCACCCGGTAGGCGGCGGAGGAGCGGGGATAGTCATAGAGCTTCATGTTTTACCACCCGCTGGTCGATGGCGCCGAAGATGGAGTGGCCGGCCTCGTCCAGCATCTCGATGCGCACCCGGTCGCCGAACTTCATAAAGGGGGTTTTGGCCTGGCCCTGGTCGAGGATCTCCAGCATGCGCCGCTCCGCCAGGCAGCAGGAGCCGGTGCTGCGATCCACGTTGGAGACGGTGCCCGAGCCGATGATGGAGCCGGCGCAGAGTGCCCGGTTGAAGCTGACGTGGGCTACCAGTTGGGCGAAGTCGAAGGTCATGTCGGTACCGGCGTCGGGCTCGCCGAACAGTTCGTCGTTGAGGTGCACCCGCAGCCGGCGGTGGACCTTGTGCTCCCGCCAGTGGTCGCCCAGCTCGTCCGGGGTCACCGCCACCGGCGAGAAGGAGGAGGCGGGCTTGGACTGGAAGAAGCCGAAGCCCTTGGCCAGCTCGTGGGGGATCAGGTTGCGCAGGGAGACGTCGTTGACCAGCATCAGCAGCTTGATGTGCTCGCCGGCCCGCTCCGCCGGGGTGCCCATGGGCACGTCGCCGGTGATCACCGCCACCTCGCCCTCGAAGTCGATGCCCCAGGCCTCGTCCGCCAGGCGGATGTCCTCGCGCGGGCCGATAAAACCGTCGGACATGCCCTGGTACATCAGCGGATCCGTCCAGAAGCTGGCCGGCATCTCGGCGCCGCGGGCCTTGCGCACCAGCTCCACGTGGTTGACGTAGGCGCTGCCGTCGGCCCACTGGTAGGCCCGGGGCAGGGGCGAGGCGCAGGCGGCCTGGTCGAAGGGGAAGCTGTCGGCGCAGGCGCCCTCGTTCAACTGCCGGTACAGGGCCTGCAGTCTGGGTTCGGCCTCGGCCCAGTTGTCCAGCGCCGCCTGCAGGCTGGGGGCGATGGTCCCGGCCTGCACCGCCCGGCTCAGATCCCGGGACACCACGATCAGCTGGCCATCGCGGCCCTGTTTGAGAGAGGCTAGTTTCACAATAATCTCCTTAACTTCAATTTGTTGGCAAAGTTGTCTGAATACTTCGAAGAAGTCGGTCAAAGGGCATTTGTGTTGCCTGCTCAAACCACTCTGCAAGTCTGTCAGTAGCTTGTGTAAGATGTCTTCCAGCTTCCTGCTATCAGCCCTTCACCTGCCAGGAATTCACATAATCCGGGTTTTCCACCCCCTCGGGCAGTTCGGCCACGTCCAGCGGCAGCCGGGTGTCGATCATCACCGCCACTTCGTCGGTCTCGGTGCGGGCGTGCCTGGCGCCGGCGGCGAAGGCCTTGGGATGGGGGCCATGGGTGAAGCCGCAGGGGTGCAGGGTGATCATGCCCGCCTCTATGTTGTCCCGGCTGAAGAAGTTGCCCTTGTGGTAGAAGATGACCTCGTCGTAGTCGTCGTTGTTGTGGTAGAAGGGCACCTTGAGCGCGCCCGGATCCGACTCTATGGGCCTGGGCACGAAGGTGCAGATCACGAAGCCGTTGGCGACGAAGGTGGTGTGGGCCGAGGGCGGCAGGTGGTAGCGGTGGCTCATCAGCGGGCGGATGTCGCGCCAGTTGAGCCGGAACACGGTGAGATCGCCCTTCCAGCCCCGGGCGTCCAGCGGGTTGAAGGGAAAGGTGATGCGGTTCATCTGCTCCCGGGCCTTGAGCCGCACCTGCCATTCGCCGGCCTGGGCGCTTTGGGCCCTGAAGGCGTCGTCGATGCGCGGGTATTCCAGCACCGCCGGGTCGAAGATGGCGTGGGCGCCCACCAGGCCGCGCTCGGCGTTCAGGTAGGAGCCGTTGCTGGCCTCGATCATCAGCAGGGTCACCGGCTCCTCGATCTCCAGCCGCCAGGTGGTGGAGCGGGGCAGGATCAGGTAGTCGCCATCCCCGAAGGCCAGCCGGCCGTAGTCGCAGTAGAGCCAGCCCTTGCCCTGGTGCACGAACAGGCACTCGTCGCCGTCGCCGTTGCGCACCAGGTGATCCATGGAGTGCTCGCTCTTCCAGAGCCGCACCTTGACGCTGGCGTTGTGCAGCAGGGGGGCGGCATCCCAGGGGCTTTGGCCCGGCGGTGTCAGCCGGTTGGTGTCGAAGGCGCGGGGGCGCAGGGGGCCTTCCCAGGCACTCCAGCCGGTGGGGGCGTGCTCATGGTACATATGGGTGGCCGGGCCGAAGAAACCCTCCTTGCCGATTTCCCGCTCGAAGGTGCCCGCCGGCATGTCGCAGTGGGCCTGGCGCGAGGTGTCGCCCTCGCGGATGGGGAATTGGAACCAGTGACGCATCTGCCTGCTCTCCCTCAGGATATTTGGTTGCATTTGTTACTAATATCCATGGCTGCGATGGATATTTCAAGTGCTATTGTTAAAATATAGTAAATTAAACGGGGTTTTTTCGGGGAGGTGCGCTTTTCGCTACGTGTTTCCGGCAGAAAATAGTTACACTGTTTTCCATTTCCGGCCCTAGACCGAAGGATGTGGCGTGGTACAGAAGAAAACCCATTTCGTACTGGACGATTTCGTCCCCTACAAGCTGGTGCTGACCGCCGAACGGGTCGGCAGCCGGCTGGCCGAACTGTATTCCAGGGAGTTCGGCGTCAGCCGGCCCGAGTGGCGGTTGCTGGCCGCCATCGGCTACCGGGAGCAGGTGATCGCCCGGGATCTGTCGGCCATCAGCAGCATGGACAAGGTCAAGGTATCCCGCGGCCTGCAGGGGCTGGAGGACAAGGGGCTGATACAGCGCACCCCCATGCCGGAGGATCAGCGCGCCGCCCTGGTCAGGCTGACGCCGGAAGGGCAGGAGCTGTACCAGCGCATGGTGCCCCGGGTGCTGGAATGGGAAGCGAACCTGATCGACTGCCTGTCGGCGTCCGAATACCGGGATCTGGTCAACGGCCTGGATCGGCTGCTCAGGCGGCTGGACGAGTTGTAGCCCCGCCTGCCTTATACTTGGGGGAGTGCCGTCACCGGAGGTCTCCCCATGTCCGTCACCGATCGTCCCGTCTTCGACCAGCGGCTGCTCGATGCCCTGGTGCATGGCCTGGCCGGCAGCTCGGGCCAGGCCTTTTTCGAGCAGCTGGTGCGGCAACTGGCGTTGATGCTCGGGGTCAAGGGCGCCTGGGTCACCGAGTGGCGGCCGGCCCGCCGCCGGCTGCGGGCGCTGGCGTTCTGGTTCGACGACCACTATATCGAGGGGTACGAATACGATATCGGCGGCACCCCCTGCGAGCCGGTGATCAACCGCTGCGAGCCGACCCTGGTGGCGGAGCGGGTGATCGAACTCTATCCCCGGGACCCGGATCTGCCGGCCCTGGGCGCGGTCAGTTACCTGGGCCAGCCCCTGCAGGATGCCAACGGGGTGGTGCTCGGCCACCTGGCGGTGCTGGACGACAAGCCCCTGGCGGCCAGTGCCGCCCTGCTCTCGGTGTTCCGGCTGTTCACCGCCCGGGCCTCGGCCGAGCTGGCCCGGCTGTGGCGGGATCAGGCCCTGGCCGAGCGGGAAACCCGGCTGCGCACCCTGGCAGAAGAGGCCCGCCAGCTGCGGGAGGACATAGCACGGCTGCAGGGCGAGGCGGAGATCCTGGGCGAAAGCCCGCCCATGCGGCGGATGCGGGAGGAGCTGCGGCGGGTGGCGGGGCTCGATACCACTGTGCTTATTTGCGGCGAAACCGGCACCGGCAAGGAGCTGGTGGCCAGCGCCCTGCATCGCCAGAGCGGGCGGGCCGCCATGCCCTTTGTCCGGGTCAACTGTGCCGCCATCGCCCCCGGACTGCAGGAGAGTGAATTCTTCGGCCACGAGAAGGGGGCCTTCACCGGCGCCCTGCAGCGCCGGGACGGCCGTTTCAAACAGGCCGACGGCGGCACCCTGTTCCTCGACGAGGTGGGGGAGATGCCGCCGGATCTGCAGGCCAAGCTGCTGCGGGTGCTGCAGGAGGGGGAGTTCGAGCGGGTGGGCGGCGGCCGCACCGAAAAGGTGGACGTGCGCCTTATCGCCGCCACCCACCGGGATCTGGCGGCCATGGTGGCGGAAGGCAGCTTTCGCGAGGATCTCTGGTACCGGCTCAACGTCTTCCCGCTGCGGGTTCCCCCCCTGCGGCAGCGGGGCGACGACATCCTGTTGCTGGCCCGGGCGCTGCTCGCGCGTTTCGCCCGCAGTCATGGCCTGCCCCTGCCGACCCTGACCGAACAGGACGAGCGTCGCCTGCGCGCCTACCCCTGGCCGGGCAATGTGCGCGAGCTGGAAAACGTGCTGGAGCGGGCGCTGATCATCAGCCCGGACGGTCGCCGGCTGGCCCTGGACCGGGCCCTGCCCGAGGCGTCGCCACCCCCTTTGCCCATGGAACCGGACGAAGCCGTCATCCTCACCGCGGCGGAGCTGGCGGCGCTGGAAAAGGCCAACCTGGAGCGGGCCCTGGCCCACTGCCAGGGCAGGATTGCCGGCCCCGATGGCGCCGCCGCCCTGCTTGGCCTGCATCCCAATACCCTGAGTTCCCGCCTCAAGGCCATCGGCTTGCGCTGATGTCTCCCCCGATCTCGTGCCGGCCGACCCGAATTATCGTGAAACACGACATATCGGGACTTCCGTTGTACCAGGAGTAAATGACAACTAATTGATTATAAGGTGAATTTTCTCCATCAACGGCTGGCACGGGGATTGCGACAGTGAAAGCGAGGCGAACGCCATCGCCCAACCTGTGTAACCGAGGAGAAATGCCATGAACACCCACAGCCAGATGATCAACGGTCTCGACAAGGACCAGATGATGACCACCATCGCCGCCATCCAGCAGCAGCCGGGCCTGGCCCGCTTCCAGTTCCGGGCCCGCAACCGTTGGGTCAGCGGCGGTGAGAACCGCTCCACCATCCAGGACTTTTACGGTGCCGGCCAGGAGGACGACTCCCGCACCCAACCCTTCCACTTCACCAACGGCGAGCCGCCGGTGTTGCTGGGGGCCAACGAGGGTGCCAACCCGGTGGAATACCTGCTGCATGCCCTGGCCGGCTGTGTGACCACCACCCTGGTGCTGCACGCGGCCGCCCGCGGCATCCGTATTCGCGCACTGTCCACCGAACTGGAAGGGGATATCGATCTGCATGGCCTGCTCGGCCTGGACGACGGCGTACCCGCCGGCTACGAGCAGATCACCATCCGCATGAAGGTGGACGCCGACTGCAGCGATCAGGAGCTGGAGGATCTGATGGGCTATGCCCGCCAGCATTCGCCGGTGTGCAACACCGTCTGCCGGCCGGTGCCGGTCAGGCTGGAACGGGTCGTCTGACCCGGGCGGCCGGGCCCTGTCCGGCCCGGCCGCGACCCTCCTTGTGATATATCAAAGGTTTGTCATTACTATACTGCTAGAGTGGCTACAATGAATTGTGCACTGCAGCAAGAGGTAAGCGATGAGCCGAGGCTCCACGGAAAACATCCCCCCTTCTTCCCCCCGCTGGCATAGCCAGCCGGGCGAGGCGGTGGCGGCCGGGCTGGACAGTCCCGACGCGGGCCTGGGCCGGGACGAGGCCCGCGCCCGGCTGCATCGCTTCGGGCCCAACCAGTTGCCCGGGGTGGCACCCACACCCTGGTGGCGCCGGCTGCTGCGCCAGTTCCACAACCTGCTGATCTACGTCCTGCTGGGCGCCGCCGTGCTGGCGGCGCTGATGCAGCACTGGGTCGACACCGGCGTGATCCTGGCGGTGGTGCTGGTCAACGGGGTCATCGGCTATATCCAGGAAGGGCGGGCCGAGCAGGCGTTGCAGGCCATCCGCGCCATGCTGTCGGCCAAGGCCACGGTGATCCGCGATGGCGAGCGGCTGCGCATCGATGCAGCTGAACTGGTGCCGGGCGACCGGGTCTGGCTGGCCGCCGGCGACAAGGTGCCGGCGGATATCCGCCTGCTGAAGGCCAGCCGGTTGCAGGCCCAGGAAGCGGCCCTGACCGGCGAGTCGATGCCGGTGGACAAGGACGGGGAGCCGGTGGCGGAGGACGCCGACCTGGGGGACAGGCGCGGCATGCTCTATTCCGGCACCCTGATCACCCAGGGCCAGGGCATGGGGGTGGTGGTGGCCACCGGTGCGCGCACCGAACTCGGCAAGATCAACCGGCTGCTGGCAACGGTGGAGGAGCTGACCACCCCCCTGATCCGGCAGATGACCGGCTTCGCCAAGACCCTGACCCTGGTCATCCTGAGCCTGGCGGTGCTGGTCTTCGTGCTCGGCCTGCTGCGGGGCCAGGATCCCCAGATGCTGTTCATGGCGGTGGTCAGCCTGGCGGTGGCCGCCATCCCCGAAGGCCTGCCCGCCATCCTCACCGTGGCCCTGGCCATCGGCGTGACCCGCATGGCCCGCTGCCGGGCCATCATTCGCCGCTTGCCGGCGGTGGAAACCCTGGGGGCGGTGTCGGTGATCTGCTCCGACAAGACCGGCACCCTGACCCGCAACGAGATGATGGTGGCCAGCCTGGTGCTGGCCGATGCCCGCTACCGGGTGGAGGGCAGCGGCTATGCTCCCGAAGGAGCCCTGCACCGGCTGGACGGCGTCGATCATCCCTCCGGCGCCCTGGCGCCCCTGCTGCAGGCCTGCGTGTTGTGCAACGACAGCCAGCTGGTGCGGGGCGAGCAGGGCTGGCGGGTGGAGGGGGATCCCATGGAGGGTGCCCTGCTGACCCTGGCGCTCAAGGGGGGGCTGGATCCGGCCGAGCAGCAGCAGCGCTACCCCCGCAGCGGCGAGATCCCCTTCGACTCCCGCTACAAATACATGGCCAGCCGCCATCGGGGGCCCGATGGCAGCCATTTTCTGGTGGTCAAGGGGGCACCGGACGTGCTCCTGGGATTGTGCCGGGAAGAGCACGGCGGTCAGCCCCTGGAGCAGGGCCGCTGGCTGCGGGTCATGGAGGAGGTCGCCGCCGGCGGCCAGCGGGTGCTGGGGGTGGCCATCAAGCTGCTGGCGCCCGGCGACGACGAGGGTGAATTGCAGCACCGGCAGCTGGAGCAGGGGCTACGGCTGCTCGGCTTGGTGGGGCTGATGGATCCGCCCCGGGACGAGGCCATAGCGGCGGTGGCCGAGTGCCACCATGCGGGCATCCAGGTCAAGATGATCACCGGCGATCACGGCATCACCGCCGGGGCCATCGCCGCCCGGCTGGGGCTGCACAACAACGACGAGGTGCTGACCGGACGGGATCTGGAGCAGTTGAGCGACGCCGAACTGTGCGAACGGGTGGCGGAGGTGAACGTGTTCGCCCGTACCACGCCGGAGCACAAGCTGCGCCTGGTGCAGGCGCTGCAGGAACGGGGTGCCGTGGTGGCCATGACCGGCGACGGCGTCAACGACGCCCCGGCGCTCAAGCGGGCCGACGTGGGGGTGGCCATGGGCCAGGGCGGTACCGAGGCGGCGAAGGAGGCCAGCGAGATGGTGCTGACCGACGACAACTTCGCCACCATCACCCGGGCGGTGCATGAGGGGCGCACCGTGTACGACAACCTGAAGAAGGCCATCGTCTTCCTGCTGCCGGTCAACGGCGGCGAGTCCCTGTCCATCATACTGGCCCTGCTGCTGGCGCTGACCCTGCCGATAGAGCCGCTGCAGATCCTCTGGGTGAACATGGTCAGCTCCATCGGCCTGGCGATGGCCCTGGCCTTCGAAGCCAGCGAGCCCGGGGTGATGCGCCGTCCGCCCCGGGACCCTTGCGCCCCCATCCTGTCCCGCTTCCTGATATGGCGCATACTGCTGGTGTCTATCCTGTTCACCATCGGCATCTTCGGGGTCTTCCAGTGGTCCCTGGCCGCCGGTCACGAGGTCGGCTACGCCCGCACCCTGGCGGTGAACACCCTGGTGGCCATGGAGGTCTGGTACCTGTTCAGCGTACGCCACCTGTACAGCGAAAGCCCTGCCTGGGCGGGATGGCACAGCCTGAGGCCGGCCCTGCTGGCGGTGGCGGTGGTGCTGGCGTTGCAACTCTTCTTCACCTACACGCCCATCATGCAGACCTGGTTCGGTACCCATCCCTTGTCGGCGGACCATGTGCTGCTGACCATAGGGATCGGCCTGGCGGTCTTCCTGGTGCTGGCGCTGGAAAAACGACTGGTCAGGATGGAGGGAAAATGAAACTGCTGACCCTGGTGCGTCATGCCAAGTCGAGCCGGGACGAGCCGGCCCTGGTCGACCTCGACCGGCCCCTGGCCGAACGGGGCCGCAAGGATCTGCCGGTGATGGCGTCTTTCGCCGCGGCCCGGTTGCCGCCGGTGGATTTGCTGCTGTGCAGTCCGGCCCGCCGCACCCGGGACACCGCCCTGGCGTTCGCCGTCGCCCTCGGTTATCCCGAGAGCGACATGGACTTTGCTGCCGGACTCTACGAGGCGTCCGGCGCCAGCCTGCTGAGGCTGCTGCAACGCCAGCCGGCGTCGGTCGGCCACCTGCTGCTGGTGGGTCATATGCCCGGCCTGGGCGAGCTGAGCCGGATGCTGTGCGACGGGCCGGACGACAAGTTCCCCACCTGCGCCGTGCTGCATATGGGGCTGGCGGTGGCCGGCTGGGACGAATTGCAGGCGGGCTGCGGCGAGCTGCTGTGGTACCAGACTCCGAAACGGCTGGTCTGATCTACACTTAGCCTCCGATCGGGCCTGGCCCGTACACGGAGTCATTGCCATGGGTTTTGAACTGGATCTGCGACAGTCCCTGGACCAGAGCCTGCGCGCCAATGCCGGCGGCCTGCTGGAGCAGGCCGCCGCGGGCTTGCTGGGAGAACTCGAGCCGGACGAGGCGGTGCACGAGGCGCGCAAGAGCATCAAGAAGCTGCGCGCCCTGCTGCGCCTGATCGAACTGCCCCTGGGGCGCCGGTTCCGCCCCTGCGACCGCTATTTCCGGGATATTGCCCGCAGCCTCTCGCCCCTGCGCGATGCGCTGGTGCAGCGTCAGCTCCTGGAGCAGCTGGCGCGGCAACAACCGGAGCTGGCCGAGCTGACCGGCCGGCTGTTGCCCCTGTTGCCGGCGGCCAGGGTGAAAAAGCCGGGCAAGCTCCTCCGGCAGGCGGCGGCGGCCCTGCTGGATGGCCGGTCGCGGCTGTCCCGCTGGCCGCCGTTCGAGCCGCGTTTTCGCACCCTGGGGGCCGGCTTTCGCACCGTCTACCAGCAGGCCCGGGAGCCGGCCTGGCAACTGCTCGGAGAGGAGCCGGCCGAGCCCTGGCACCAGTGGCGCAAGTGGGTGAAATACCATGGCTACCAGCTGCGGTTGCTGCAGCCCCTGGCCCCGGACTGGCTGCAACCCAGGTCACAACGGCTCAAGGAGCTGGGGGAATGGCTGGGCGATGAGCACGATCTGGGGGTGCTGGCCGCCCTGCAGCAGCGCCATGTCCCGGAGCTGACGGGAGGAGCTGTGATGGCCGTTATCGGCGAGCGGCGTGCCCGGCTGCGCCGGCAGGCCCTGCAAGGGGGGCGGGCGTTGTTCGCCGACGAGCCCCGGGAAATAAGCCAGCGCCTCAAGCAGCACTGGCGGCGGGACTAGGACTCAGTCCAGGGGCAGCACTATGGCGGTCAGCTTCCAGCCCAGGCCGCGGCGGCTCAGGATGAACTCGGCCTGCTTGCCGCTGTCGTCGGTCATGGTGACCACGAAGTGGTTGAGCGAGCGGTAGCCCATGCGGGCATCGGAAAAGGGCTTGCGTCGTTCGGGCTTGCCGGTGTCGCTGCCGCTGCCGGCGGGCGGCGGATCGCTGCGCGGAATGCCCGGGGCCGGCGTTTCGCCCCGCATCAGTTGCTCTATGCCGGCCGGGGTCACATAGGTATCCACCAGGCCGTCCACCACGGTATTGGCAAGGGCGGCGCCCAGGGCGGCCAGGGGATTCTGCCGGATGTCGTCGCCCAGCTCGCGCAGCATGCGCGCGTTCAACTGATCCTTCAGGCTCTGGCGCACGCTGTCGAATTCCACGTGTTCGGCCAGGGCCCGGCCGTCGCGGTTGTCGGCCGCCTCGCGGATCTGGTAGACGGTGAGCCAGGGGGCGGCCACGCCGTAGCCGAGGGCCAGCACGGCGGCCAGGACGAGAACAAGCTTCAGGGTGCGCATGGGGAAAGACTCCGATAAGGGCGAGACGCCAAGGCTGCCGCTAATTGCCGCCGCTGGCAAGAGCAAACGCTGACGGGGATCAAGCCCTGTCCCGCTTTCCGGCGCAACATAACCGGGGAGCGGGTCCATACTTAGGGCTGACCGCAATCACCGAAGGAGGACACATCATGTTGGAAGCACACGGCATGGCCGTCGAGATGCGCAAGCAGGACGAGCACACCCTGTATCTGACCATCAAGATCTACGGGGACATCGCCTACGACGATTTCAGGGAGATGGAGCAGCAACTGGAGCAGACCCTGGCGACCATGGACAACCCCAGGATCCGGGCACTGGTGGACATGATCGACTTCAACCACTGGGAAGCCAAGGCCTTCTGGGAGGATATCCAGTTCACCCGCAAGCACGGCGACGAGTTCGGCAAGCTGGCGATAGTGGGGGTGGATCTGCGGGAGAAGCTGCTGGCGACCCTGGCGGACTGGTTTATGCTGAGCAGCCAGGTGCAATACTTCGAGAACCTGGAAGAGGCCAGGGCCTGGCTGGAGCAGGAAGAGCCCTGAACGACTTCTTTCGTCGCGGCCGGGGCCAGCGGGTTCCGGCTGCCACCGCCGCCGTCATCGGAAGCGCTTGAGTTCTGGCAAAGAGCTGTCAGAATTCTTGCCCGTCGTTGTTCCTTTATATCGGGGTTCCCAAAAGATGCGCTTTTACAAATCCGGTCTGTCGCTGCTGGCCGCCATGGTGCTCACCGCCTGCTCTTCCAACACCGCCCAGCAGGGAACGCCGCCCGCCGGTATCGAACTGGTTCGCGGCCCCACCCAGATCGCCGGCGGCAACGCCCGTGGGCCCGAGGACATCACGGTGCGTACGCCCCACTTCACCTTCGCCATCTCTCCGGCCAGCCAGGGCGCCCTGGTGGATCTGGCGCTGGTGGAAAACGGCGTCTTCGGCAAGGATCGCATCGAATCCCTCGATTTCGTGCCCGGTGACGGGGAACTCAGCCTGGACGCGCTCACCATCACCGAGCACAGTCCCGAACGGCTGGTGATCGACCTGAAGCGCCAGTGGAACGGCCATACTCTGCTGAGCCGCTACGAGGTCAGCCGCGACTATCCCGGCATCAAGCTCAGCACCCGGCTGCAGAGCCCGGTCAAGGACACCCTGTTCGCCGGCTACCGCCTGCAGCGCAACGAGCCGGCCCAGCCGGGACCCAGCCACAACGAGGTGACGCGGATGGTGCAGAACCACTGGACCGCGGCCCAGCCCCAGAACCCGCTGGGCGAGCTGTATGAAACCGACGATCTGCGCCGCTCGCGCCAGCCGTCCCAGGCCGGCGAGTTCAGCGCCTGGCTGAGCGCCGGCTCCCTCGGCGGCCTGCTGTCCGACAAGGAGATGTACACCATCGCCAGCGACCAGGCCAGCCTGGGCCTGTTCGAACTGAACCCCGCGGCCAGCAACCTGGACTCCTACCTGTCGGTGATGCGCCAGCGCTGGGACAGGGGCGAGCGGGTCTACCTGAGCGCCAGCCCATTGCTGAAGGACGGCCGGCAGAAGAGTGCCAAGCTTTACGCCTATACCCCCAAGGGGCGGCTCAGCGCCGACTTCGCCACCGCCGCCGCCAAGGGCCACAGTTTTCTGAGCTTCGGCCCCGAGATTTATCCGGTGACCACCAACTTCGGCGGTGTGGCCGCCCCCTACAGCGAAACCCAGGTGGAGTTCCGCTCCGAGGTGGGCCTGGCCAAGGCCGAGGTCTGGCTGGACGGCAAGCAGGTGGCCGGCTGGAATATCAACGGCGCCAAGTGGTTCCGCACCGGTGTGCCCGTGCCCCCCAACCGCACCTGGATGCAGTGGATAGTGGAAGACAAGCAGGGCAACCGCGCCTACTCCAACCCGATTTGGGTCAAGTAGCGAGCCATACCGTTCAGAAGGGGCCTGTGGGCCCCTTTTCCATTGGTGGGGACAACGAAGCCGGGTTTTCGGGCTATGTTGAAAGGGTAGGGAGTAACAGGAGCCAGCGAGCCGGGAGCCGTTAGGATGGAAAGTTATTATGTCAGCCATACCCTGGCCACTACCGATGTCGAAGCGGTGGTGGCCGCCTTGCAAGGACGCAACGCCTTCGTGACCCCGGCCCACAAGGGATGCGTGGTGGTGCTGGACGAAGCGGCCGAGAGTCAGCAGCCGGAGGTGGTGCTGGCGCTGGGCTGCCGGCTGTCGAACGAGCTGGCGGTGCCGGTGCTGGTGGCGCAGAATCATGACGACGACATCCTGCTGTTGGCCCTGTGCGAACGGGGCTGGGTGGTGGATCAGTACAACTCGGCCCCCGAACTGTTTGAGCCGGACCCGGATGCGGAACCCATAGGTCCCCAGGGAGGCAACGCCGGGCGGCTGGCCGAGGCCTTCGGCAGCCCCCAGACGGAGGAAATCGAGCGCATACTGCGCCTTTCCTCGGGGGAGGAGGGCTATCTGTTCGCCTACGAACGGCATTTTGCCCTGGTGAAGGCCCTGGGCATCTCCGAATATGGGGTCAATACCGGCTACAAGTACCTGGCCGCCGGGGAATATCCCGCCGGGCTGGAGGCGGGGCAGTTGATCCGGATCCAGGCCGACGGTGGCTAATTCAATGAGAATGATTCGCTTTAATATGACCTTCTGATCCGGTAGGCTAGCGCCTTTCTTCGTTTCCTGCTCGGAGCCTGTTCATGTCCAGCTCGTCCAGCTTTCAGGCGTTGTGGCGCCTGTTGCGCTATGCCCGGGGCTATCGCGGCCGCATCGTTGCCGCCACCTCCTGCTCCATCCTCAATAAACTGTTCGATATCGCGCCCGAGATCCTGATCGGCATCGCCATCGACGTGGTGGTCAATCAGGAGCAGAGCTTCGTGGCCCGGCTCGGCTTCGTCACCCCCAAGGAGCAGATCCTGATGCTGGGCGTGCTCACCTTCTTTATCTGGGCCGGTGAGTCTCTGTTCGAGTACCTCTACCAGATCCTGTGGCGCAACCTGGCCCAGCGGTTGCAATCGGATCTGCGCCAGGATGCCTACGAGCATGTGCAGCGGCTGGATATGGGTTATTTCGAGTCCAAAAGTTCGGGCCAACTGGTGTCCATCATGAACGACGACGTCAACCAGCTGGAGCGCTTCCTCGACGGCGGCGCCAACAGCCTGATCCAGGTATTCGTCACCGTGGTGGCGGTGGGCGCCGTGTTTATGGTGCTGTCGCCGCAGATAGCCTTGCTGGCCTTCACCCCCATTCCCATCATCATCTGGGGCGCTTTTTACTTCCAGCGCAAGGCCGGCCCGGTGTACGCCGAGGTGCGCGAAAAGGTGGGTGAGCTGGCCGGACGGCTGTCCAACAACCTGGGCGGCATCGCCACCATCAAGAGCTTCACCGCCGAAGCCCGCGAGGCCGAGCGGCTGCGCCTGAGCAGCGAAGCCTATGTGGAAGCCAACCGCAAGGCCATCCGCATCAGTTCGGCCTTTATCCCCATCATCCGCATGGCGATACTGGTGGGCTTCCTGGCCACCTTTATCCTCGGCGGCCTCAAGACCCTGGACGGCAGCCTCAACGTGGGCGCCTACGGGGTGCTGGTGTTCCTGACCCAGCGGCTGCTGTGGCCGCTGACCGGCCTGGCCCAGGTGATCGACCTGTTCGAGCGGGCCATGGCCAGCACCCGCCGCATCCTGGATCTGCTGACCACGCCGGTGCGGGTGCAGGACGGTGGCGAGCCCCTGGCCGGGCCGGTGAAGGGGGAAGTGCGCTTCGAGGGCCTGGGCTTTCATTATCCGTCCAGCCGGGTGGGGGTGAACGACATCGAGCTGACCGTGCCCGCCGGCACCACCCTGGCGCTGGTGGGGGCCACCGGCTCCGGCAAGTCCACCCTGGTCAAGCTGTTGCTGCGCTTCTACCAGCCGGACCGGGGCGCCATCTACCTGGACGGCCAACCGATAGAGCGGCTGGAGATGCAGGCCCTGCGCCGGAGCATCGGCCTGGTCAGCCAGGAGGTCTTCCTGTTCGAGGGCAGCATCCGCGACAACATCGCCTACGGCCGGCCCGAGGCGAGCGAGCAGGAGGTGATCGCCGCCGCCCGGGTGGCGGAAGCCTGGGAATTTATCGAGCGGCTGCCCCAGGGGCTGGATACCCCGGTGGGCGAGCGGGGCGTGCGGCTGTCCGGCGGCCAGCGCCAGCGGCTGTCCCTGGCCCGGGCCCTGCTCAAGGATCCGCCGGTGCTGATCCTCGACGAGGCCACCAGCGCGGTGGACAACGAGACCGAGGCCGCCATCCAGCGCTCGTTGCGCAAGATTGCCCACGGCCGTACCGTGATCATGATCGCCCACCGGCTGTCCACCATAGTCCACGCCGACAACATAGTGGTGGTCGACCAGGGCCGCATCGCCGAGCAGGGCCGCCATGCCGAGCTGCTGGCCAGGGACGGCCTCTACGCCGCCCAGTGGCGGGTGCAGACCGGCGAGGCGACGGAAGAGCAGGAAAGGGTGTTTGCCTGAGCCGGGCCGTTACCCGGTGGTTCGGCACCCGGTACGGCTACACTAAGGGGGTGTAACCCAGCCGGGAGGCGCCCTAATGAAACTTCTTTTCCTGCTGTTGGGCCTGCTGCTGGCCTTCGGGCCCGGGGCGGAGGAGGCGACGCCCGGGCCCGCCGCCATCCGCGAGTGGCCGGTGCCCTGGGCCGGCACCCGGCCGCGGGATCCCTTCGTGGCGCCGGACGGACGGGTCTGGTTCTGCGGCCAGGCGGGCAACTACCTGGCGGTGTTCGACCCTGGCACCGGGCAGTTCCGGCGCATCGAGCTGGAGTCGGGCACCCATCCCCACAACCTGGTGGTGGACGAGGCGGGGCTGGTCTGGTACGCCGGCAACCGCAATGCCCGTATCGGCCGGCTGGATCCGGCGAGCGGGGAGATAGTCACCTTCCCCATGCCCGATCCGCAGGTGCGCGATCCCCACACCCTGGCGCTGGATGGCCGTGGCGGGCTCTGGTTTACCGCCCAGGGCGGCAACAGGGTGGGCCGGCTGGACATGGCCAGCGGCGACATCGTTCTGGTGGAGGTGCCGACCCCCAACGCTCGTCCCTACGGCATCAAGCTGGATGGCCAGGGCCGGCCCTGGGTGGCCTTGTTCGGCACCAACAAGCTGGCCTGGATAGACCCGCGGACGCTGGCGCTGACCGAAGTGACCCTGCCCCGGGAGCAGGCCCGGGTGCGCCGGCTGGAGATCGCCGCCAACGGCGAGGTCTGGTACCTGGACTTCGCAGGCGGCCTGATCGGCCGTTACCGGCCGGCAGCGGGCAGCTTCGATGAATGGCCCATCCCCACCTCGGGACGGGCCCAGCCCTACGGCTCCGGCATGGACCAACGCGGGCGGCTGTGGCTGGTGGACGTGGGTTCCCGCCCGGTGCGGCTGCTGGGTTTCGATACCGCCGAGGAGCGCTTCCTGCCGGCGGTGACCATCCCCAGCGAGGGCGGAGCGGTGCGCCACATGTACTACCACGCCGGGAGCGACAGCCTCTGGTTTGGCACCGATGCCAATACCCTGGGCCAGGCCCGGCTGGCGCCCTAGCACCCCTTGTCGTCATCGACAAACCGGGCCAGCACCAGGCCCGGTTTTTTGTGCCACTGAAGCCCGGTAGCCTGGATCCTCGTCCTCCCAGCTTCTGGGCTCCTTATGGAACTCTTGCCGACAGGGCTACACTAAGAAGGCGTTTTCCGTGGGAGAGAGGTGCACATGAAGATCCTGTATCCATTGCTGGGATTGTGGCTGGTGCTGACCGCCGAGGCTCAGGAGGCCCCCGTGGCATCCCCCCACATCCAGGAATGGCAGGTGCCCTGGGCCGGAACCCGTCCCCGGGATCCTTTCGTGGCGCCGGACGGACGGGTCTGGTTCAGCGGCCAGCTGGGTAACTACCTGGCGGTGTTTGATCCCGATACCGACACCTTCGCGCGGATTGAACTGGAATCGGGCACCTACCCCAATGGCGTGGCGGTGGACGGCGCCGGCAGGGTCTGGTACGCGGGCAACCGCAACGCCCGCCTCGGCCGGCTGGAGCCCGCGAGCGGGGAGATAGTCACCTTTCCCATCCGCAACCCCGCGGTGCGCGATCCCTACACCCTGGCACTGGATGGAGGAGGCAAGCTCTGGTTTACCGCACCCGAAAGCAACCGGGTAGGCCGGTTGGATACGGAGAGCGGCGCCCTGGAGCTGATACGGGTGCCTACCGTCAGCGCCCGGCCCTACGACATCAAGCTGGATGGCCAGGGAAGGCCCTGGGTGTCGCTGTTCGGCACCAACAAGCTGGCCTGGGTAGACCCCGAGACCCTGGCGTTGACCGAAGTGACCCTGCCCAGACCCAGGGCACGGGTGCGGCGGCTGGAAGTGGCCGGCAACGGTGACGTCTGGTACCTGGATTTCGCCAACGGCATCGTCGGCCGTTATCGGCCGTCGTCGGGGAGTTTCGACGAGTGGCCGATCCCCGGCGAAGGACGGGCCCGGCCCTACGGCTCGGCGCTGGACGGCGAGGGCCGGCTCTGGCTGGCGGATCAGGGGGGCAGGGCGATGCGGTTGCTGAGTTTCGATACCCAAGGCGAGCGTTTCCTGCACGAGCTGGCGTTGCCCAGCCCCAGTGGCGCCGTGCGCCACCTGCACTACCACGCGGCCAGCGACAGCCTCTGGTTCGCCACCGACGCCAATACCCTGGGCCAGGTCCGGCTGGCGCCCTAGTGCACCGCTCAGTTTAAAACCTGAGCAACGCGATAACTCACCTGTAGGCGCCCGTTTACGTGGCGTAAAGCTGCCAACGGTGGAAATCGCGGAAATATGGCACCCATGCCCGCCGTGCTGGTTCATGCCGGCTAAAGCGGCACCTACAGCGGCGATGGCAGCACAATAAAGGGGGTCTGCGCACAAACTCTCCAGAAAAATGAAACCGGTTTCTGTAACCGGTTTCATTTTGCTGTTAGGATGGTCCCATATCGGCCGTTGCGACAACGAAGCCGGCCGGCCCGGATCATTCCAAGCGAGGAGCCAAGCATGACAGTATTTCCCGAGCAGTTCCTGTGGGGCGCGGCCAGCGCCGCCTATCAGGTGGAGGGCGGCCACGACGCCGACGGCAAGGGGCCGTCCATCTGGGATCTCTACGCCCACCTGCCCGGCACCACCCATGAAGGCACCAACGGCGACCTGGCGGCGGATCACTACCACCGCTTCAAGGAAGACGTGGCGTTGATGGCGGAGCAGGGGCTCACCAGCTATCGCTTTTCCATCGCCTGGACCCGGCTGTTTCCCGCGGGCCGGGGCGCCGTCAACCCGGCGGGCGTGGCCTTCTATCATGCCTTGATCGACGAGCTGCTCAGGCACAATATCAAGCCGATGATCACCCTTTACCACTGGGATCTGCCCCAGGCGCTGCAGGACATCGGCGGCTGGGAATCCCGCGAGACGGTGGACGCCTTCGCCGACTACGCCGAGCTGTGCTACCGGGAATTCGGTGCCAAGGCCGAGCTGTGGGCCACCTTCAACGAGACCGTGGTCTTTATCGGCATGGGCTATATCACCGGTGCCCACCCGCCCGGGGTGCGCGACCCGGCCCGGGCGCTGCAGGCCTGCCACCATGTGTTCCTGGCCCACGCCCGGGCGGTACAGCGTTTTCGCGAGCTGAAACAGGATGGTCTGGTGCGGCATGATGCGGTCATCGGCTTCGTCAACGTACTGCAGCCCCATGCTCCGGCCAGCGACAGGTCCGAAGACATCGCCGCCCGGGCACTGGCCGACGGCTGCTTCACCCACTGGTTCTACGATCCCGTGCTCAGGGGCGAGTATCCCGCCGAGTTGCTGCAATGGGCCCAGGAGGCGCTCGGCGCGCCGCTGTTCGCCCCGGGCGACACCGAACTGCTCAGGGCCAATCTCTGCGATTTTATCGGGGTCAACTACTACAAGCGGGAGCTGGTGGCCGCCAACCCGGACGTGGACAACACCCGCATCAATACCAGCGGCGAAAAGGGCTCGGGCCGGGAGTTCGGCTTTCGGGGGCTGTTCAAGTTCGTGCGCAACCCAAGCGGCGAATACACCGACTGGGACTGGGAAATCTACCCCCGGGGCCTGACCGAGGGCATACTGCAACTGAAAGCACGCTACGGCAACGTGCCGGTGTACATCACCGAGAACGGCCTGGGCGCCAAGGATCCCATCATCGACGGCGAAGTGGTGGACGACGCCCGCATCGACTACCTGGCCCGCCACCTCAAGGCCGCGGCGGACGCCATCGCCGCCGGCGCCGACGTGCGCGGCTACTATCCCTGGTCCTTCACCGATCTGCTGAGCTGGCTCAACGGCTACCAGAAGCAGTACGGCTTCGTCTATATCGACCGGGACAACCACCTGGCCCGGCAGCGCAAGAAGAGCTTCTTCTGGTACCAGGAGGTGATAAGATCCCATGGCGCCGGCCTGTAGCCTCTTTCTCTACACCGTTTTCACCTTTTCCGATAACAGCAATGGCCACCATAACCGATGTATGCAAACTGGCCGGGGTTTCCAAGGCCACGGTCTCAAGGGTGCTGAACGGCACCGCCCAGGTGAAGGAGTCCACCCGCCGCGCGGTGTTCGACGCCATCGACCAGCTCGGCTACCGGCCCAACAGCCTGGCCCGGGCCCTGGCCAACAACAGCGGCAACAGCCTGGGGCTGGTGGTGTCCGACTTCGAGGGCGCCTACTTCGGCACCCTGCTCAAGCAGGCGGCCCTGAGCGCCGAGCAGCACGGCAAGCAACTGATCGTGACCGACGGCCACGACGACCCCGAGCGTGAGCGGGACGCGGTGCACCTGCTGGCCGACCGGCGCTGCGACGCCATCGTGCTGTACAGCCGCTTTATGTCCGAGGCGCAGCTTGCCGGGCTCAAGGCCGGGCTCGCCATTCCGCTGGTGGTGATCAACCGGGAGCTGCCGGCAGAACTGGGGCCCAGCGTCTGCTTCGAACAGGCCGGCGCCGCCCGGCTGATGATGGATCACCTTATCGGCCTGGGCCACCGGCGCATCGCCTGCATCACCACCCCCATCCAGGCTCCCACCGGCCAGACCCGGCTCGAGGGCTACCGGGCCGCGCTTGGAGCGAACGATATTGCGGTCGATCCGCAACTGATCGAACACGGCGACAGCCACCTGGAAGGGGGCTACCTGGCCTGCCGGCGGCTGCTCGAGCGGGGCATGGCCTTTACCGCCCTGTTCGCCTTCAACGACGACATGGCGGTGGGGGCGCTCAGGGCGTTGCACGAGGCCGGCATCCGGGTGCCGCAGCAGGTATCGGTGGCCGGTTTCGACAACGAGCCCATGTCGGCCTACAGCCAGCCGGCGCTCACCACGGTGGAGCTGCCGATCCAGGCCATGACCCGGCACGCCATGCAACTGGCGCTGGAGCTGGCCGAGGGCCGTCCGGCACCGGCCCCCATGCGCTTTCGGGGGCGGCTGGTCCTGCGGGAATCGGTGACGGCGCCGAACACCAGTGATTAAACCAGCAACGAGGAGCACGGCATGATTGAAGCGGTTATTTTCGATATGGACGGGGTCATCGTCGACTCCGAGCCCCTGTGGTTGCAGGCCAAGAAGGAGGCGGGGGCGCGTTTCGGCTTTACCGTCACCGAGGAAGACGGCGCCCAGACCGTGGGTCTGCGCATCGACGAGATCAGCCAGCGCTGGGTGCGCACCAAGGGGCTGGATCCGGCCTGTGCCGATGCCCTGACCGAGGCCATGATCGAGCAGGTGATCGCCCAGGTGCGGCGGCTGGACGACCCCATGGCCGGGGTGCGCGATACCCTGGGCTGGCTGAAGCGTTCCCCGCTCAAGGTGGGCCTGGCCTCTTCCTCGCCGTTGCGGCTGATCGACGCCGTGCTCGAACGCTTCGGGCTGGCCGAGCACTTCGAGGTGCGGGTGTCCGCCGAGCACCTGCCGCTCGGCAAGCCCCATCCCCAGGTTTACCTGGAAGCCGCCGCCGCCCTGGGCGTGCTGCCCCAGCATTGCCTGGCCATCGAGGATTCGGTCAATGGCGTTATCGCCGCCAAGGCCGCCCAGATGACGGCGCTGTGCGTGCCCGAGCCGGCCCTGTACCGGGATCAGCGCTTCGGCATCGCCGATCTCCGGCTGTCCTCCCTGGCCGACTTCGACTGTCCCCAGGTGCGACGCCTGCTGGGGCAGTGAGGGAGGGCGCCGGGGCTGCCGGTGTTCTGCCCTGGGGGCGTTCGGTGTCGGGACGGGTGTCGGACGAACCGTGCTAAAAATAACACCTGTTCTTATTACCACTACGTTATTCAAGCTAAATCAATGGGTTAAGTCTCATTTGGATTTGCGGAGCGGACGACAAGCGTCTATCATTGCCAGCGGAATTCATGGGGAGAAGGGTTATGAAAGGCGATACAAAAGTCATCGAGTACCTGAACCAGGTGCTGAGCATTGAGCTCACCTCCATCAACCAGTATTTCCTGCACGCCCGCATGTTCAAGAACTGGGGCCTGCACGAGCTGGACGAGCGCGAGTACAAGAAATCCATCAAGGACATGAAGCAGGCCGACGCCCTTATCGAGCGCATCCTGTTCCTCGAGGGGCTGCCCAACCTGCAGCACCTCAACCGTCTGTACATCGGCGAGACCACCGAGGAGATGCTGCGGTGCGATCTGCGGCAGGTGGAGGAGCAACTGGTGGTGCTGAAGGACGCCATCGCCTACTGCGAGTCGGTACAGGACTATGTGTCCCGGGAACTGCTCACCGACATCGAGGAATACGAAGAGGGCCACCTGGACTGGATCGATACCCAGCTCGGCCTTGTCGCCAAGGTCGGCATCGAGAACTACCAACAGTCGCAACTGTAAGGGGAACCAGATGAAAGGCAATCCGAAGATTATCGCGGCCCTGAACGAGCTGCTGGCCGGCGAACTGAGCGCCATGGATCAGTACTTTATCCATTCCCGCATGTACGACGACTGGGGCCTGAAAAAGCTGTTCGAGCGCATCGACCACGAGTTCGAGGATGAGAAGGGCCACGCCGCCAAGTTGATCGAGCGTATCCTGTTCCTGGAAGGCACTCCCGACATGGTCACCCGGGTGCCGATCCAGGTCGGCAGGGACGTGCCCGCCATGCTGAAGAACGATCTCGCGCTGGAATACAAGGTGATCGAGGATCTGCGCAAGGCCATGGCCCTGTGCGAGCAGGAGCACGACTACCAGAGCCGCGACATGCTGCTGCAACTGCTGGAAGACACCGAGCACGACCATACCCACTGGCTGGAGCAGCAACTGGGCCTGATCGACAGGATAGGCCTGCCCAACTACCTCCAGTCCCAGATGGGCTGATCCCTCTTAATACTCCCGCATCTACCATAACATGGGGATTGGACAAAGGTTCCAATCCCCCCTCCCGTAGGTCTACTTTCAGTGGACCTACGCCGGATTTTTGGTCGGCTGACGTCGACCCTACACGTCATCGCAGCGGCTGAGAACCACGATATGTTGCACTGGACTCCGCGCTTTGCGGGAGTGACAACAGCGTCATTCGACGGTTTGTCGGCAGTCTGAAGTGCGGGTCTTGGGAGGCCGCCTGCGCTCCCGCCTCGGCTTTCCGCTCGGTGTGTGGGCCGGGCTATTTACCGCCCAGCAGGGATCCCAGCAGGCCCCGGGCGATGCGCCGGCCCAGTTGGCTGCCGATGCTGCGCAGGGTGCTCTTGGCCACGCTTTCCAGCAGCGAATCCCGGTTGCCGGCACGGCGGGGCGCCCCGTCCTGGGGTTGCGGCGCCGGCGGTGCCGCCTGTTGCGCCAGGCGCCGCTCCAGCAGCTCGAATGCCGACTCCCGATCCAGCACCTGGTCGTAGCGCCCGGCCAGGGGCGACTGTGCGAGCCGGGCCTGGTGTTCTTCCGCCGTCAGGGGGCCTATACGGGACTCGGGCGGGCAGATCAGGGTGATCTCCACCGGGGTGGGCGCCCCCTTTTCGTCCAGCACCGACACCAGGGCCTCGCCCACGCCGAGGGTGGTGATGGCGGCCTGGGTATCGAAGGCCGGGTTGGCCCTAAAGGTGCGCGCGGCGGCCCTGACCGCCTGTTCGTCCCGTGGGGTGAAGGCGCGCAGGGCGTGCTGGACCCGGTTGCCGAGCTGGCCCAGCACGGTGTCGGGGATATCCAGCGGACTCTGGGTGATGAAATAGACACCCACCCCCTTGGAGCGGATCAAGCGCACCAGTTGCTCTATTTTTTCCAGCAATGGCCTGGGGGCCGAGTTGAACAGCAGGTGCGCCTCGTCGAAGAAAAACACCAGCACCGGCTGGGGCGGATCGCCCAGCTCCGGCAGCGTCTCGAACAGCTCGCTCAATAACCAGAGCAGGAAGCTGGCGTAGAGCCGGGGGCTTTGCATCAGCCGGGTGGCGTCGAGGATGCTGACCACCCCCTGGCCGGAAAAATCCCGTTGCATCAGATCCCGCAGATTGAGCGAGGGCTCGCCGAAGAAGTGGCCGCTGCCGTCCTGCTCCAGCACCAGCAGCCGGCGCTGGATGGCCCCCAGGCTGTTGGCGGGCAGGTTGCCGTAGCGCCCGGCCAGGGCTTTGGCGTTGTCCGCCACCCAGCCGAGCAGGGCGCGCAGATCCTTGAGGTCGAGCAGCAGCAGGCCCTCGTCGTCGGCGATGCGGAAACAGGCATAGAGCAGGCCGCTCTGGGTATCGTTGAGTTCCAGTATATGGGCCAGCAGCAGGGGACCCAGTTCGGAGATGGTGGCCCGCACCGGGTGGCCCCGGGTGGCGAACATGTCCCAGAACAGGGTAGGACAGGGGCGGGGCTGGTAGTCCTCCACCCCCAGCCGGGCCAGCCGCTCGGCAACCTTGCCGCCGGGGTCGGCGGGAGCGGCCAGGCCGGACAGGTCGCCCTTGACGTCGGCCAGGAACACCGGGGTACCGGCGTGGGAGAAGCTTTCCGCCAGCCGTTGCAGGGTGACCGTCTTGCCGGTGCCGGTGGCGCCGGTAATGAGCCCGTGACGGTTGGCCATGGCCAACCGCAGCCGGACGGGAGCGTGTTCGTGGGTACTGCCGAGGTAAAGCGGTGCTGTGCTCATGGATGGGCCCGGTTGAGAACGGATAGCCACAAGCTTAGCCAATTTACGGGGTGTGGGAGGGGGGAAGAAACAAAAGCCCGGCGGCTGCCGGGCTTGGGAGGGATGGCTGACCTGTGTCTTAGTCCAGGGTGTCGAGGCTCTTCTGGTAGTTGTCGAAGGTTTGGGTCACGGAGGCGGCGGGGGCGCCGGTCAGCTTGCTCACCGCGACGATGGCGACGGAGGCGAGGATAAAGCCGGGGACGATTTCATAGATATCGAAGATGCCGCCGTTAAGCTGCTTCCACACCACCACGGTAATGCCGCCCACCAGCACGCCGGCCAGGGCGCCGTTGCGGTTCATGTCGCGCCAGTACAGGCTGAACAGCAGGGCGGGGCCGAAGGCGGCGCCGAAGCCGGCCCAGGCGTAGGACACCAGGCCCAGCACGGTGCTGTCGGGGTTGAAGGCCAGCATCAGGGCGACCACCGACAGGGCGATCACCGCGAAACGGCCCACGTTGACGATGCTCTCGGAGCTGGCGCTGGGGTTGAACACCTGCTTGTAGAAGTCTTCCGCCAGGGCGGAGGAGGACACCAGCAGCTGGGAGTCGGCGGTACTCATGATGGCGGCCAGGATGGCAGCCAGCAGGATGCCGGCGATCACCGGATGGAAGATGGCGTTGACCAGCACCATAAAGATGGTTTCCGGATCGGCCAGCTCGCCGCCCGTGCTGTTCTGCACATACAGCAGGCCGACCATGCCCACCATCAGGGCGCCGGCCATGGACAGGAAGCTCCAGGTGACGGCGATGCGGCGGGCGGTGGTGATGTCCTTGTTGCTGCGGGTGGCATTGAAGCGCGCCAGGATATGGGGCTGGCCGAAGTAGCCCAGACCCCAGGCCGCCAGGGAGATGATGGCGATGGCGGACAGCGGCTCGCCCTTCACATCGTTCCACAGGGTCAGCAGCTCGGGGTTGAGGTTGTGCAGATCGGTGTTCAACTGGCCGAAGCCCCCATCCATGGCGGCGATGGGCACGATCAGCAGGGCGGCGGCCATCAGCAGGCCCTGTACCAGGTCGGTCCAGGACACGGCCAGGAAGCCGCCGAACAGGGTATAGGACACGATGCAGAGGGTGCCGATGATCACCGCCACGCTGTAGTCCAGGCCGAACACGGTTTCGAACAGCTTGCCGCCGGCCACCAGGCCGGAGCTGGTGTAGAACAGGAAGAACAGCAGGATGAACAGGGCGGAAATGGTCTGCAACAGCTTGGACTTGTCTTCGAAGCGGCGGGCCAGGTATTCGGGAATGGTAATGGCGTTATTCACTTCCAGGGTGTAGGTGCGCAACCGCTTGGCGCAGAACAGCCAGTTGGCCCAGGTACCCAGCAGCAGGCCGCCGGCCAGCCAGAAGGATTCGATGCCGGCGGCATAGGCGTAGCCGGGCAGACCCAGCAGCAGCCAGCCGCTCATGTCCGAGGCGCCGGCGGAAATGGCGGAAGGCCAGGGACCCAGGGAGCGGCCACCGAGAAAGTAGTCGGCCGAGTTGGCGGTGCGCTTGTAGGCGTAATAGCCGATGGCCATCATGCCGATAAGATAAACGATAAAGGTGCCGGTGATGGCAAAGTTGGATTCAATCATTCCCTGTTCCTCCAGGATGGATTCCTGTTCTTTCTGTTACATCGCAGTGTGGGATTGGCCACGGGGCTGGGCCGCCATGGTTAAGCTTTTGTTACTTAACAAGGATAGTAGGGGGAACGACAGCCCGGGTCTTTTGCTTTTCTGCGTTATTTTTTAGGAAAACTCCGCCGCTGCGAGAAGGGTGATCAGCGGTGCAGCTTGCGGTAGCGGGAAGGCGAGAGGTCGAACCGGCTCGAGAACACCTGGGTGAACAGGCTCTGGCTGGAAAAGCCGCAGTGCTGGGCGATATAGGCCAGGCTGTGCTGGCTGTCCACCAGCAGGCGCCTGGCCTCGGCCAGGCGTTTTTCCAGCACGTACTGGTAGGGGGACAGCCCGGTCTGCTCCTTGAACAGCAGGTGGAACTGGCTTTCGCCCAGGAAAGCGCAGCCGGCTAGCTGGGCCACGGTGATCTTGCGGCCCAGGTGCTGGGCGATGTAGGCGTCGATCACCTCCAGGTTGAGGCGCTTGGTCCTGGGCTGCAGGCGGGGAAAGGCCATGTGCCGGTGCAGGGCGCACAGCAGGGTGTGGGCGCAGGCCTGGCCGAGCAGGTGATCGTCCGGGTTGGCACGCATCTCGTGGCTGAGCACCGACACCAGCTGCTGCGCCTGGGGCGCCAGCTGGAAGTAGCGGGGCTTGTCGAACAGGCAGGTCAGGCGCTCTTCCTGGCCGGGCACCACGGGCACCGGATTGAGGGACAGGTTGACCACCAGTATGGCGTTGCTGCCCCGGCCGCCGAAGGCGTGGTCCTGCTCCGACGACACCAGGCAACCCTGGCCCGGCCCCATCAGGCTGCCGTTGCCGCCGATATCGAACTCGGTCTGGCCGTTAAGGCCTATCACTATCTGGTTGTAGTGATGCTGGTGATGGGCCATTTCGGTGGGCAATGCCATGATTTCAAAGGGCTTAAAAGCAGGCATGGGACTTTCCTTCGCGTTGGAGGGCGGTCGGCGTTCATAAAGACGCCAATTGTACACCCTAAGCCGACCGGGCTCCATGGCACCGGCGGTATGGCGGCTGCGGCACCTGCCCGGCATTACCCCAGCCTTTCCACCAGAAAATCCACCAGCAGCCGCACCTTGGGAGAGAGGTGGCGGTTGTGGGGGTAGAGCACCCAGATGCCGTCGTCCGGCAACCGGTACTGGTCCAGCAGGCTGACCAGCTCACCCCGGCCCAGTTCTTCCTGCACATAGTAGTCGGGCAACTGCACTATGCCGAGCCCCTTCAAGGCGGCGTCCTTCAGCGCCAGGCCCGAGTTGCAGTGCCAGCCGCTGCCCAGGCGAAAGCTCCTGGGCTGGCCCTGTTCCACGAAGCGCCAGTGATCCACCGTGCCCGCCAGGCACCTGTGCCGGCTCAGGTCGGCCAGGGTGGCGGGGGTGCCGTGCCCGGCGAGATAAGCGGGGGAGGCGCACAGATACTGGGTGCGCCGGGCCAGCTTGCGGCACATCAGGGAGGAGGAGTCCAGGGTGCCGAGGCGGATGGCCAGGTCGAAACCTTCCTGCACCAGATCCACCGTCTGGTTGGTGAGCACCAGATCCAGCTCCAGCGCCGGATACAGCAGCAGGAAGTCGTTGACCAGGGGCGCCAGGAAGCGCTCGCCATAATAGACGGGGGCCGTGATGCGCAGCCTGCCCACCGGGTTGCCCTCCATGGCGCTGACCAGGCGCTCGGCCTCGGCCAGCTCGTCCAGCACCTTGCGGGTGTGGCGGTAGTAGAGCTGGCCCACCTCGGTGAGCCGCAGCTTGCGGGTGGTGCGATACAGCAGTTTGGCGCCCAGCCGGTCTTCCAGCTGACTGATGCGCCGGCTGACATGGGCGACCGACACCTCCAGCCGGCGGGCGGCGGCGGTGAAGCTTTCGGTTTCCACCACGCTGATGAATTCGTTGATACCGTCCCAGTTGGTCATTATTACCCAGCAGTAAAAATCATTTGTCCCAAGCGCCATTATCGCGGCTCGGCGGTGTAATACAATCAGGAAAGTTTCGGCGCGTTCTCGCGCTCCGTCGTCATTCCCTCGAAGGCGGGAAGCCATGATAACGGCGCAGTGCCGTGGAATGGATCCCCAGCTTCGCGGGGGCGACGGTGAAACCCGGACCGACTTGTAGGGTCGACTTCAGTCGACCGGCAGTGATGGCCCATTGAAATGGGCCCTACGGGCAGTGCCCGTTTTATCCAACAGGAGCCAAGCATGGACATGATCAAAACCCGCGCCGCCGTGGCCTGGGAGCCGGGCAAGCCGCTCAGCATCGAGGAAGTGGATTTGATGCCGCCCCAGAAGGGCGAGGTACTGGTGCGCATCGTCGCCACCGGCGTCTGCCACACCGACGCCTACACCCTGTCCGGCGACGACGCCGAAGGGGTGTTCCCGGCCATCCTCGGCCACGAGGGCGCGGGCATAGTGGAAGCGGTGGGCGAAGGCGTGACCAGCCTGCAGGTGGGCGATCACGTGATCCCGCTGTACACCGCCGAGTGCGGCGAGTGCAAGTTCTGCAAATCCGGCAAGACCAACCTGTGCCAGGCGGTGCGTGCCACCCAGGGCAAGGGCCTGATGCCCGACGGCACCACCCGCTTCTCCAAGGACGGCCAGCCCATCTACCACTACATGGGCTGCTCCACCTTCTCCGAATATACCGTGGTGCCGGAGATCTCCCTGGCCAAGATAAGCCCGGAAGCGCCGCTGGAAAAGGTGTGCCTGCTGGGCTGCGGCGTGACCACCGGCATGGGCGCGGTGAAGAACACCGCCAAGGTACAGCCGGGTGACACCGTCGCCGTGTTCGGCCTGGGCGGCATCGGCCTGGCGGTGATCATCGGCGCGGTGCAGGCCAAGGCCGGGCGCATCATCGCCATCGACATCAACGAGGACAAGTTCGAGATCGCCAAAAAGCTGGGCGCCACCGATTGCGTCAACCCCAGCAAGTTCGACAAACCGATCCAGGACGTGATCGTGGAGATGACCGACGGCGGCGTGGACTTCTCCTTCGAGTGCATCGGCAACGTCAAGGTGATGCGCTCGGCCCTGGAGTGCTGCCACAAGGGCTGGGGCGAGTCGGTGATCATCGGCGTGGCTCCGGCGGGCGCCGAGATCTCCACCCGACCCTTCCAACTGGTGACCGGCCGGGTCTGGCGCGGCAGCGCCTTCGGCGGCGTGAAGGGACGCTCCCAACTGCCCGGCATCGTCGAGCAGTACCTGAACGGCGAGTTCGAACTGGACACCTTCATCACCCATACCATGGGCCTGGACGACATCAACCACGCCTTCGATTTGATGCACGAAGGCAAGTCCATCCGCTCGGTGATCCTGTACAACAAGTGATAGCTGTAGGCTATCAGCTTTAAGCTGTAAGACGAACATCATGGCTGCAGGCACCGCGCTGTGTCTGCAAGCCATGCCGGGGCTACTTACAGCGGACAGCTTATGGCTTATAGCTCTCCGATAGGAGGTGCAATGCAACTGCTACAAGAGCAAAAATGCTTCGGCGGCCGCCAGATCCGCTACCAGCATGAATCCCAAAGCCTCAACTGCAGCATGCAGTTTTCCGTGTTCCTGCCGCCCCAGGCGGAGCAGGGGCCGGTGCCGGCACTGTACTGGCTGTCGGGCCTCACCTGTACCGACGAGAATTTCTCCACCAAGGCCGGCGCCCAGCGGGTGGCCGCCGAGCTTGGGCTGGCGCTGATCATCCCCGACACCAGCCCACGCGGCGAAGGGGTGCCGGACGACGACAACGGCGCCTACGATCTGGGCCTGGGCGCCGGCTTCTATGTGAACGCCACCGAAGCGCCCTGGCGCCGGCACTATCGCATGTACGACTATGTGCTGAACGAGCTGCCGGCGCTGGTGGAGGCCGAGCTGCCGCTCGACGGCCGGCGCGCTGTCAGCGGCCATTCCATGGGCGGCCACGGCGCCCTGGTGCTGGCCCTGCGCAACCCGGCACGCTTCGTCTCGGTGTCGGCCTTTGCGCCCATCTCCAACCCGAGCGACTGTCCCTGGGGGCAGAAGGCCTTCACCGCCTACCTGGGCGAGGACAAGGCCGCCTGGGCCCAGTACGACGCCAGCCTGTTGCTCAGGGAGAAAGGCTGCCCGCTGCCGATGCTGGTGGACCAGGGCGAGGCCGACAACTTCCTGGCCGAGCAGCTCAAACCGCAAGCGCTCAAGGCTGCCGCCGAACATGCCGGCGCCGCACTGACCCTGCGCCTGCAACCGGGCTACGACCACAGCTACTACTTTATCGCCAGCTTTATCGAAGACCACCTGCGCTTCCACGCCCGTCATCTGGGCCGCTGAGCAGTAACGCCAATGAGCTGCCCTTCCTGTGGAGCGCAAAAGCTGCGCTCCCATTAAGCCGAACGAGATCCCTTCAGGCCGGAGTCTGCGGGGGCAGTGGCTGGCGCCGCTTTTTCCGGCGCCGGGCGCGCCAGGCCACAAAGCCGGTGCCCAGGGCCAGGGCGTAGCCCGCCTCCGGCCCGAGCGAGAGCAGCACCCCCAGGCAGAGCAGGCTGGCCAGGGCCGCCAGGGCGCGCCAGGGACCGGTGAGCAGCCTGACTCCCGCCACCATGGCGAGCAGGTAGACCAGGATGAAGTTGCCGTTGGCGTAGCGGATCAGGGTATCCAGCGGCAGCCGGAACAGCCAGGCGGCCAGCACGCAGAGGGCGCAGACGCCGATCACCCAGGCCAGGGCGCGCAGCGGCGCGCCGTTGCGGTTGAGGCGGGCCAGGCTCGCGGGCAGCTTGCCCTCGTCCGCCAGGCTCCACAGCAGCCGGGCGAATCCCTGGATATAGATATTGATGCTGGCGAAGCAGGCCAGGTAGCCCACCAGCGCCGCCGCCCAGCGCCCGCCCTCGCCGAACAGCCCGGCCATCAGGGTGGGAATGGAGGTGGTGTTGGCCAGCTCATCACCGAACATCCCGAAGCGGAGCACCGCCAGGGCACAGCCCAGGTACACCAGCCCGGCCAGCAGCACCCCGAACAGCAGCGCCAGGGGAAAGTCCCGCCGGGGATTTTTGAACTCTTCTCCCATATGGGTAAAGGCTTCCAGCCCCACGAAGCACCAGAACATCACTCCCAGGGCGGCGGGCAGCAGGCCCCATTGCATCTGGGCGAGGGGCGGCAGGGCGGGCGGCGCCGCCAGCAGACCGCCGGCCCACCAGATGGCCAGCAACAGCAGCACTATGGCCAGCGCAATCAGCACCTGCACCAGGCCGGAGGCCCGGGTCTTGCGGCTGCCGAGCAGCAGGATAAGCCCCAGGGTGCCGAGCTGCACCAGCAGATCGCCGCCGGCGGAAAGATCGAACAGGGCGTGCCAGAAGCCGGCGGTGAGGGTGAGAGCGGCGGGAATGCCGACCGGCAACACCGCCAGGAACAGGAAGGCGGCCAGTTTTTCCATGGGCGCGCCCAGGCCCCGGCCGATCAGGTGCGGCGCGCCACCGGCGTGGGGAAAACACTGGCCCAGGCGGGCAAAGCTGAACGCCACCGGCAGCACCAGCAGTATCAACCCCAGCCAGGCCCACAGCGAGCCCGGGCCGGCGATGCTGGCGGCCACCGCCGGCACCACGAAGATGCCGGTGCCGAGCAATGAGGTGGCCATCATGCCGGTGCCATGGGCCAGCCCCAGTTCCTTGTTCAAACGCGCCATTTTAGTTTCGATTCCGTGCCTGAGAATTCTGATATATTAGCGCCCACGCATCAGATTCCGACGCTGCAAAACGCCGTTTGCCGGCGGCAGTTCGTCGCTTTGTGCCGCCGTTTCGCCGGCGGGTGGGAGAAAGGCTTCGGGTGGACAAATTCGATCGACAGATAGTGGCCCTGCTGGCGGCCAATGCCCGCATGGCGGTGGCGAGCATCGCCCGCGAGGTGAGCCTGTCCCGCTCGGCGGTGTCCGAGCGCATCCGCCAGCTGGAGGAGCGGGGCATCATCCGCGGCTATCACGCCCGCATCGGCGGGGGCGGCGGCGCCGTGCGCGCCTATTTCGAGCTGCATTATCATGTGCACCGCTGCGAGCAATACGCCGCCCTGCTGCGCGCCATGCCCGAGGTGAAGCTGTGCTACACCATCAGCGGCGAGACCGACATGCTGGTGTATGTGGAGGCGGCCTCCATGATCCGGCTGGATGAGGTGCGCGGCCAGATCGAGAACATGCCCAATATCAAGACGGTGAAAACCCACATGATCTTGTCCGAGCTTATCAACAACCTGGGGTGAGCATGCAGATATACAAGGCCCACTGGCTGGCGCCCTGGTTCAACCATCCCTTCCTGGCCACCGAGCTGACCGCGGACGGCCTGGTGCTGCACCTCAAGCGCGAGCGCCACGGGCTCGGCTGGCACGAACTGAGCGCGCCGCCCCGGCTGGAGGAAGCCCGCCGCCTGTACCGGCTGCGGCTGTTCTGCACCCAGGGCGATATCGAGCTGGGCTGGCTGCCCCGGGTGGTGGCCGAACCCCTGGCCGAGGCGGTCACCCTGGGCTGGTACCGATATCATGCGAACCGGGTGCTGCCCCTGGCGGAGCAATGCCTGGGGCTGCTGGACGCCGGCTACCTGCGCCATTCCCGCTGGCGGCGGCTGCAGGCGCTGGTGGCCGGGGAGGCGGTGGACTGGTCCGCCTGTCCGCCGCCCGAGACGCTGGACGACCGGGCCCGGGCGGCGTTCGAGCTGGTGGCCACGCTGCAGGCGGCGGACGAGGCCTGGTGGGAGCAGTGCTGCCAGGATTATTGCCGGCAGGCCCTGGCCGAGCATACTGCCCTGTTCGACGGCCTGGAAGCCCATCCGCTGACCCCGGCCCAGCGCCTGGCCTGCGTGGTGGACGAAGACCACAACCTGGTGCTGGCCGGGGCCGGCTGCGGCAAGACCAGCGTGATGGCGGCGCGGGCCGCCTTTCTGCTGGCGTCGCGCCAGGCCCGGGCCGACGAACTGCTGCTGCTGGCCTTCGGCAACGAGGCGGCGGCGGAAATGGCCGAGCGGCTGGCGCGCCGGCCCGAGACCACTCCGGTCAAGGTCAGCACCTTTCATGCCCTGGGGCTGATGATACTGTCCCGGGTGGAGGGGCGCACCCCGCCCCTGAGCCCGTTGGCCCAGGACGAGCGGGCCCGCCAGGGCGCCTTCGCCGCCTGGCTGGAGCAGTTCGGGCAGGAGGATCCGGCCTACGGCGAGCGGCTGCTCGACTGGCTGCGCCGCCACCGCTTCCAGGTGGTGCCCCGGCCGGATTTCATGCGGCTGGCGCGGGAATGGGCACCGCTGGTGGCGGCACTCAAGCTCTATGGCGAGCCGGATCCCGTCGAACTGACCCCGGATCAGGCCGAGCAACTGGCCCTGGTGCGGCCGCTGCTGCACCGTTACCAGGCGCAGCTGCGCGAGCGGGGCGACATCGACTTCGACGACATGATCGAAAAGGCCACCCATTATGTGCGCCAGGGCCGGTTCGAGGTGCCCTGGCGCCATGTGCTGGTGGACGAGTTCCAGGACATTTCCGCGCCCCGGGCCGAGCTGCTCAAGGCCCTGCGCGATGCGGCCCCCGGGCTTTCCCTGTTCTGCGTGGGGGACGACTGGCAGGCCATCTACCGCTTCAGCGGCGCCGATGTGTCGCTGACCACCCGCTTTGCGGACCACTTCGGCGCCAGCCGGATCACCGTCCTGGACCAGACCTTCCGCTTCAACAACCGTATCGAGCAGGTGGCCAGCCGCTTCGTGACCCGCAACCCCGGCCAGTTGCCCAAAACCCTGGGTACCCACAAACGCAGCGAGGGCCCCTGCGTGCACGTGCTGCCGGTGGAGCACGACAGCCAGATGGACGCGGTGACCCGGCTGCTGGGGCAGATCGCGGCCCAGCGGCCGGACGCCTCCGTCTACCTGCTGGCCCGCTTCCGTTTCAGCTTGCCGGACGAGTCCCAGCTGGCGGGCTGGCGCCGGCGCTTCCCGGATCTCCGGCTGGAGGCCCAGACCCTGCACGGCGCCAAGGGCAAGGAGGCGGACTGCGTGATCCTGCTGGGCCTGGTGCGGGGACGTTACGGCTTTCCCCCCGACAAGAGCGGCCCCAGCCTGCTGGAGTTGCTGCTGCCGGAGGAGGAAGCCTTCCCCCATGCCGAGGAGCGCCGGTTGTTCTATGTGGGGCTGACCCGGGCCCGGGATCAGGTGTTCCTGCTGGCGGATCGGCAGATCCCCTCGGTGTTCGTCAAGGAGCTGCTCGACGGCGGCTACCCCGGCGTCAGCCGCTGGGGCTAGGGTAACAAGGCGCTGGAGCCGGTCCGGCGGTTTTGTTAATCTTTTTTACATGAAAATTTATGCATTCCGGGAGGGAAAGTGCCCAGTATCAAGCGAAGGGAAATCCAGCGTATCGTCGGTATCATTTCCCGCGCCATCCTGGAGCAGCGGCTGGCGCCGGGCACCCGGCTGGTGGAAACCCGGCTGTCCGAGGCGCTGGGCGCCAACCGCAACCATGTGCGCGCCGCCCTGCTGGAACTCAGCCATCAGGGGCTGGTGGCCATCGCCGCCAACCGGGGAGCCACCGTGGCCTGTCCCAGCCAGCAGGAGGCGGCCGAAGTGTTTGCCATGCGCCGCATCCTGGAAGAGGAGGCGGTGGCCCTGGCCGCCCGGGGCGAGCGGCGGGGCGAGCTGGCCCCGCTCCGGGCGCTGATAGAAGAAGAGCGGCGGGCGGTCGAGGAGGGCCGGCGGCCGGCGGCGGTGGACTGCGCCGCCCGCTTTCATATCGAACTGGCCAGGCTCGGCGGCAACCGCCTGCTGGTGGAGGTGCTGGAACGGATGATCGCCAAGACCTCGCTTATCGTCAGCATGTACCAGAAAGACAGAAACGCCCACCACTGCCATTGTGAAGAGCACGGCAAGCTGCTGGATCTGGTGGCGGCGGGGGAGGCCGACACGGCCGCCCTGTCCATGCGCCGCCACCTGGAACACCTGGAGGCCAGCCTGGAGCTGACCGAGGAGGAAGAGCAAAGCCTGGATCTGGCGGCGCTGTTCGCCGAACTGCAAACCGAGGCGGAAACCGGCCCGCGCTGAGCCGGCTGCCGCCTTTCCTCACTCCCCATTCGGGCCTTTCCCGGGCCTCCCTGCGGCGGGGCCTGCGCCCCGCGCGGTATCGATCAGATAAATATTCTGCTTTTTTGAATAATTCAAAAGCAAGCTTTCGTTGTGCTTCCATTTAGTGCTTTATTATTCGTTAACCTTAGTGTAACGTTTTTTGCTGACTTTATTGCTAACAATTGTGTTGTTTTATTTTTAGCAATTGGTTCGGGCTATTTCACTTAGGGAAAGAATCATGACCATAAAACCTCTTATCTGGGGCGGTGCCCTGGGCGTGCTGACCTCGACCTTGCCGGTGCTGGCCGAAACCCGGTTCAACGGCGATATGATCCAGGGCAAGCCGGTGATCACCCGGCTGGATGTGGACTCCCTCGAGCCGGGCAAACAGCATGAGTTCTACTTTCGGGTGGCGGGCCAGAACAACGCCGGCCAGCACTACTACCTGCCGGTGAGCGTGCTGAAGGGGGAAGCACCGGGCAAGAAGGTGATGCTGGTGGCCGGGGTGCACGCCAACGAGATGAACCCCTATCTCACCGTGCACAAGGTCAAGGAGCGGCTCGCCGTAGAGGCGCTGAAGGGCACCGTGACCATAGTGCACCAGTTCAACATTCCCGGGCTTATCGCCAATGTGCGCGAATTCGTGCCCTCGGGGCCGGTCAAGGTCAATGAGAACCTCAACCGCCAGGCCAACACCGAAGACACCCGCACCTCGGGCCAGCGGTATTCCCACAGCATCTGGAACGATCTGCTCAAACACAATGCGGACTATGCCATCGACATGCATACCGCCAACCCCACCACCTTCCCGTTGTTCGCCTACACCGACTACAGCATTCCGGCGGTGAAGGAGATGACCCGGCTGTTCGGGGTGGACGTGGCCTTCAGCAGCCAGAGCCAGACCACGGTGGACGGCGCCTACAACGGCATAGGGGTACCGGCCTTTACCCTGGAGATCGGCGCAAGGGATGTGTACGAACCCGAACTGGTGGAACGGGCGGTGGACGGCACCCTCAACTTCCTGCGCCATATCCAGCTGATCGAAGGCGAGGTGATGCAGCCCGAGCTGCCGGTGGAAACCGAGCACTGGGAGGACGTGCGCGCCGAGTTCGGCGGTTTCGTGGTGCCCAAGGTGCAACTGCTGGACAAGGTGAAGAAGGGAGACCTGATGTTCGTGCAGTACGACGCCTTCGGCCACGAGGTGAAACAGTACCACAGCCCGGCCGACGGGGTGGTGGTGCAGATCATCCAGAACCCCATGGCGGAAAGCGGCAGCCAGCTCGGCAGCGTGGTGTACTAGCGCACCGATCAGTTTAAAAATCGACCAACCGGCTATTTGTTGTCTGTTGCAACCTAGAGAAGAGGCAACAGGGCCACCTCCACCGACACGCCGCAAAATATGACACTCGCTGTTTCGGCCTGCTGCGAACATTCACTGGAGGTTCGGTCAGGCCGAAACGGCTCGTCACGGCGAGCAAGCTCGCCCCCTGTAGGCTCGCACCTGCCGAATGTCGCGGAAACCGCCGTATCATCGCTTCGCGATGCTGGCGGCGGTGCAAGGCGCTTCGCGCCCCCTGGCAGGTGACGGTCGGCGGAGGCCATCCCTGTCACCTCTTTGCAAGCCCCGGCGCCGCTTGATGGTGGTCCGGCAGACGACTGCGGGATGAAGGGGAGGACCAAGGGTGGCAGCGAAGCCGGCCCTCCGCGCCAGGGAGGATTCACGGCGTGTTGTCTATGGCCGGCTCAGCGGAAAGCTGGGCGGGAAGATCTCCGCCAGCGGCGGATGGCGGTGGCAGCGCTCTGGGTAGCTGGTCATGAACCGCTCGAACTGGCGCTGAGCCTGGTGGTGCAGCTCCTGCACATCCAGCCCGGCCTTGACCAGTTGGCCGTCCCATACCACCTTGTCGCCGTTGACGATCACTCCCTTGATATCCCGGCCGTTACCGTTGATCACCATGGTGGTGATGGGATCGAACACCTGACCGGTGTGGATGCGGTCGAAGTCGAACACCATGATATCGGCCCTGGAGCCCGGGCAGAGCCGGCCGATGTCCTCCCGCCCCAGGGCCCGGGCGCCGCCCAGGGTGGCCATGTTGTAGTAATCGGCGGCGGAGGCGGCGGTGATGTCGTTGCTTTCCACCCGGCTCAGGATGGCGCCGATATGCATGTTCTGGATCATGTCCGGCGGAAAGGTATCCGTGCCCAGACTGAGGTTGATGCCGGCCTGCCGGAACTGGCGCACGCCATGGAAATACTTGCTGTGGCGACCGGCCACTATGGGGCAGATCACCGCATTGGCTCCGGCCTGCCCCAGCAGTACCAGCTCCCGCTCCACTTTTTCCGGTGTGCTGTGCTTGCCGCCCAGGTATTGCAGATGGGGCAGCAGCAGGCGGTGATCCAGCAGGCCGTTTTCGGCCATCAATTCCACCGACGACATGCCATTGTGCAGCTCATGCACCATGTCCAGCTCAAATTGCCCCTGACAGCTGTGCAGCCGCACCGGGCAGTCCAGTGCACGCATGGCGCTGGCGGTCTGGCGCAGCAGCTCCGGGGTACAGCCCTCTATCCGGTCCGGCGCCAGCATGCCCCTGATGGTGTCGCCGTGGCGGCCCTGCAGTTCTTCCACGTAGCGCACCGCCTGCTCCAGTCCCTGCAACCCCCGTTGTTCGTCGAAACGCATGTCGAGGCTGCCGTCCGGGTTGACCACGCCGTAGCCCGACATATAGGCCGGCCCCAGGTAGGCGCGTACGCCCAGGCTCTCGGCGATGTCGGCGGCGCGGAGGAACTCGTCGGCGGTTTCGGCCCACTCCCGGTACAGGATGGAGGTGATGGGAGCGATGGTGGTGATGCCGTTCAGCAGCAACTGGCTGAAGGCGTAGCGCTTGTTGAAGTCGAGTTCGGCGTCGCTGTAGGTCTCGCGTCGCTGCCAGTCGCTGGCGGGCAGCCGGCCCTTCTGCCAGCCCGGCTGGTGATCGAAGGCCAGTACGGTGGAGTCCAGGTCGGCCACCGCGTCCAGGTCGATAAAGCCGGGGCCGAGCAGGGCGTTGCCCATGTCCTGGGTCTCGTCGACCTGGCCCTGGTAGCCATGGCCGACGAACAGCACGCTGTCGCCGCGGTAGACCAGCTCGCCCTGCTCGTAGATATGGTGGCCGCCGTCCTTGAAGCCGATCACGTAGCGGGCGGTCATTTTGATGGTTTTCATGGGGTGAAACTCCGTCGGTATATAGTGTTAACTAGCTGTTCCGAATAGTAGATCACTGCCGACAGCGACCGGGGCTGCTAAGCAGACCCTTCGCGCCAGGGATGGCGCGACGGAGCCCCCAGGGGGCGAGTTTGCTCGCCGTGACGAGTGGTTTCAGCCTGACCGAACATCCAGTGAATGTTCGCAGCAGGCTGAAACCGCGAGTGTCATATCCTCACGGCGTGTCTGCGTGCGGTGCCCGGTCGATGTAGCGCTATTTGGATCAGTTATTTAAGTGGTCAGAACAGGCATTCGCCCCGGTCGGCGACCAGCCGGCCGGCCTTGAACACGGTGCGCTCCCGTGGCGGCTCGGCGATCACCTCGGCCACCGCCTGCCCTGCCAGCAGCACCAGATCCGCCCGGCAGCCCACTTCCAGGCCGTAGTCCTTCAGCCCCATCACCTCGGCGCCGCCCCGGGTGATGGCGTGCAACGCCTGAGCCAGCTCCCGGTCCTGGCGCCAGCGGTATTTCAGCCCCATCAGCATGGCCCGCTGCAGCATGTCGCCGTTGCCATAGGGGCTCCAGGTGTCGCGGATGCCGTCGTTGCCGGCGGTCACCCTGACCCCGGCGGCGCGCAGTTTTTCATAGGGCGGCACCTGGCGATTGGCGGGGGCCGTGGTGGCGATGGCGATATCCGCCTCGGCCAGCCCGGCGATCAGCCGATCCTGGTAGCCGGGATCCACCTCGCCCAGGCAAAAGGCGTGGCTGATGGTGACCTTGCCCTGCATGCCCAGGGCGCGGGTGCGCTCTGTCATCAGTTCCACCGAGAAGGCGCCCAGCTCGCCCGGCTCATGCAGGTGCAGATCCACCCCCTTGCCGTATTTGGCGGCGAGCTCGAACACGGCGTCGAGATGGGCCACCGGATTGCGCTCGAAGCTGGACGGATCTATGCCGCCCACATAATCGGCGCCCAGTTTGATCGCCTCTTCCATCAATGTCCGGGTACCGGGCCGGCCCAGCAGGCCGCTCTGGGGAAAGCAGACCGTCTCTATGTAAATCTGCTCGGCCAGGGCGTCCCGGGTGGCCAGCACCCCTTCCATATGGCGCAGGCCGATTTCCGTGTCCACGTCGATATGGGTGCGGATATGGGTGGTGCCCAGGCGAATCGCCTGGCGGGCGATGCGCTCGGACTGGCGCCGGCTGTCGAACGCCTGTTCACGCCGGAAGCGACGCTCGTTATCGATGATGGCGGGCAACTCCCGCGGCACTTCGTTGACATACCAGTCCATGCCCCACAGGGATTTGTCGATATGGGCGTGGCCGTCGATAAAGCCGGGCAGGGCCAGGCGGTGGCCGCCTTCGACCACTTGGGCACCGGGCGGCGGCGTGATATGGGGGTCGATACGGCCGATGCGGCCCTGCTCGATCAGCAAGTCCCGGCTTTGCTGTTGGCCGTTGAGGCGTACCTGCCGGATGAGGGTGGTCGTCATGGTTGCTCCCTGTTGGTCCTATCGAAGGCGGACCCCTTGTGTTTGAGTGAGGGCAGCGATCCGCTGCCCGGGACTGGACTCATCTTACCGAGTGGTAACTTTGTGTTTTTTGATTGATATCACATGGTGTGTAAATTGTTAGCAATTTTATATTGATTTGTTAATAGATGCAAAGCTAACGTACAGACAAAGTCCGGTGTGGCCAGTGCGGCCCCCGGACTGCCAGGCCGGCCAAGCCGGTGTTTTTCACTCACAGGGAAGGTAGTAGATGATGAAACTCAAGACGGTAGCAGCCTGCCTGATGGCGGCTTCGTGCAGCCTGATGGCACAACCGGCGATGGCGGAAAAGGTGGTGCGCTGGGCCCAGCAGTCGGATATCCCCACCCTGGACCCTTACGCCTTCGCCTCGACCCCGGCCCTGGCGTTCCAGAACCATATCTATGAAGGCCTGGTGCAATGGAACGAGCAACTGGAGATGGAAGGGGCCCTGGCCACCCGTTGGGAGCAACGGGACGACACCACCCTGCGCTTCTACCTGCGTGAAGGGGTCCGCTTCCACAACGGTAACGACTTCAATGCCGACGACGTGGTCGCCTCCATCGCCCGGGTCACCCACCCGGACTCCGGCATCCGCGGCAACGCCTCTTCCATCAAGGAGGCGGTGAAGGTGGACGAGTACACCGTCGATATCCGGCTGAGCTCCAAATCTCCCATCGCCCTCAACGAGCTGAGCGGCATCCTGATGATGGACAAGGAATGGATGGAAGAGCACCGGGCGCTGGAGCCCACCAGCATGAGCAAGGGCACCGAAGGCTACGCCACCAACAACACCAACGGCACCGGCCCCTTCCGGCTGGAAAGCCGCCGGCGTGACGCCGAGATGGTGCTGGTGAAGAATGCGGACTGGTGGAACGGCGACCAGGCGCAGCACAATATCGATCGCATCATCTACAAGCCGGTGTCATCCGACGCTACCCGCCTGGCCGGCATCCTGGCCGGGGAGTTCGATCTGGTGAGCGACGTCCCCCTGCAGGACCTGCCCCGGCTGGAGAAGGAAAAGCGCGTGGAGGTCATGGTCCGGCCCTCGCTGCGGGTGATCTTCCTGTCCCTGAACATGGCCGATGAGCTGAACGCGGGCAATGTGGACGGCAAGAACCCGCTCCAGGACCGGCGGGTGCGCGAGGCCATGCACATGGCAATCGACCGGGAGGCGATCGTCAAGAAGATCATGCGCGGCATGACCGACGTGGCCAACACCTTCGTGGCCCCGGCCATCGCCGGCTTCGACGCCGAACGCGGGGTCGAACTCGGCTACGATCCCGAGCGGGCCAAGGCGCTGCTGGCCGAGGCCGGCTACCCGAAGGGCTTCAAGCTGGCCTTCGACTGCGAGCAGGGCTACTACCTCAATGCGGAGCAATGGTGCCAGGCGGTGCAGCGCTACTGGGCGCGGATCGGCATCGACAGCAGCCTCAACGTGCATCCGCGCAGCGTCTATTCCCAGATCCGCGACAACGGCCGTACCGACGTGGCGGTACTGGGGTGGGCCAACCTGCCCCTGTACGATGCCTACAGCATCAACCAGCAACTGCTCCACTCCCGCGACGGCGGCATCTACGGCGCCTTCAATATCCCCCGCTTCAAGAACGACACCATAGACCGGCTGATCGAGCAGTCCAACACCGAGCTGGATCAGCAGATCCGGGCCGATCTGATGGGCGAGGTGCTGGCGCTGGCCCAGCAGGAACTGCCTTTCCTGCCCCTGCACTTCGAGCCGGTGGCCTGGGCGACCTCCGACAAGCTGTCGATCACCCAGAACCCGGACAACGTGGTACGGCTCTGGTACGCCAGCCTGAACTAGGACAAGGGGGCCCGCGGGCCCTCATTTCCCATCAAAGGAGTGAACTATGTTGGCTTTTATTATCCAGCGCTTGATCCAGGCCTGCGGGCTGATGCTGTCGGTGGCCTTGATCGCCTTCGTGATGTTCCAGTTCGTCGGCGATCCGGTCGACAACATGCTGCCCGAGAGCGCCACCCCGCTGGAGCGGGAAGAGCTGCGGGAAAAGCTGGGTCTTAACGATTCCGTCATTACCCAGTACGCCCGCTTCGTGGGCAACATCGCCCAGGGCGATTTTGGCATTTCCTACTACAACAAGATGGAAGTGCTCAACCTGATCACCGAGCGGTTGCCCGCCACCCTGGAGCTGGTGTTCGTCGCCGTGATCATCTCCCTGGCGGTGGGATTGCCGGCGGGGGTCTGGGTCTCGCTGTCGCGCAACAAGTGGCTCACCAGCCTGGTGCAGACCATTTCCCTGGTAGGGGTGTCGCTGCCCAGCTTTATCGCCGGCATCGCCCTTATCATCATCTTCTCCGTCTGGCTGGGCTGGCTGCCGTCCCACGGCCGGGGCGAGGTGATGGATCTCGGCTGGTGGAGCACCGGATTGTTCAGCAAGTCGGGCTGGGCCTCCATCATATTGCCGGCCCTGTCCCTGGCGCTGTTCATGATCACCATGATCATGCGCCTGGTGCGCAGCGAGATGAAGGAGGTGCTGCGCACCGACTACATCAAGTTCGCCAAGGCCCGCGGCATCCGCCAGCGCAGCATCAACTACGGCCATGCCCTGCGCAACTCCCTGCTGCCGGTGATCACCATCGTCGGCCTGCAGATCGGGGGGCTGATCGCCTTCGCCGTGGTCACCGAGACGGTGTTCCAGTGGCCGGGCATGGGGCTGTTGTTTATCCAGGCGGTGAACTACGTGGATATACCGGTGATCTCTGCTTATCTGGTGTTCATCTCCCTGATCTTCATCTGCATCAATACCCTGGTCGACATCCTCTACCGGGTGATAGATCCGCGCATGAAATCCAGCAACCATTAAGGACGAGGTAACCCATGGATATCGATACCGTCTCCAAACCGGCACCGGCCGCCGAGGGCAAGGCGTCCCGGCCCGGCTATGCGACGCGCCTGTGGCAGGGCTGGCTGGCCTTCGTGGACAGCGATCTGTGCTACAACTTCCGCACTTCCCGGCTGACGGTGGTGGCCACGGCGGTGCTGGCGCTGCTGCTGTTCGCCGGCATCTGCGCGCCTTTGCTGTCCCACTACAACCCCTTCGACATGGCCGCCTTCGATCTGATGGACTCGGAACTGCCCCCGGCCTGGGTGGAAAGCGGCGAGGCCCGCTTCTGGCTGGGCACCGACATCCAGGGACGGGACGTCTACTCGCTGATCCTCTACGGCCTGCGGGTGTCCCTGATCGTCGGCTTTATCAGCGTGCTCTGCGCCATGGCCCTGGGTGTTACCCTGGGGGTGGTCAGCGGCTATTTCGGCGGCACCGTCGACGCCCTGATCATGCGCCTGGCGGACGCCATGCTGAGCTTTCCCACCATCATGTTCGCCCTGCTGGTGAGCGGCGCGGCCCGGGGCCTGCTGCCCCAGGAGATGCACGAGCAGATGGCGGTGTACATCATCGTCATCTCCATCACCCTCACCGGCTGGATGCAGTACGCCCGCACCGTGCGCGGCTGCACCCTGCTGGAAGGCCACAAGGAATACGTGCAGGCCGCCAAGGTCATGGGCAGCGGCAACCTGCGCATCATGTTCCTGCACATACTGCCGAACGTGCTGAGCCCGGTGCTGGTGCTGGCCACCCTGCACCTGGCGCTGGCGGTGCTCACCGAGGCCACCCTGTCCTTCCTCGGGGTGGGCATGCCGCCCAACCAGCCGTCCCTCGGCACCCTGATCAACGAGGGCAACAAGTACCTGTTCTCCGGCCAGTGGTGGGTGGTGGTGTTCCCCTCCCTGGTGCTGGTGGTGCTGGCGCTGTCGGTCAACCTGGTGGGCGACTGGCTGCGCGACGCCCTCAACCCCAAGCTGCGTTAAGGAGCACAACATGGCGAATGGAAGCAACAACAGTGGCGAGGTGGTGCTGCAGGTCGAGGATCTGTGCATCGAATTCAGCCATCGCAAGGGCAACCTCAAGGCGATCCAGCAGGTGTCCTTCGAGATGCGGGCGGGCGAAATCCTCGGGGTGGTGGGCGAGTCGGGGGCCGGCAAGTCCCTTACCGGCTCGGCCATCACCGGCCTGCTCGAGCCGCCGGGACGGATCGCCTCGGGGCAGATCCGCCTCTACGGCCAGCGCATCGACGATCTGGACGAGGAGCGGCGCCGGCTGCTGCGCGGCAAGGAGATCGGGGCCATCTTCCAGGATCCCCTGACCAGCCTGAACCCGGTGATGACGGTGGGCAAGCAGCTGATCGAGACCATCCAGACCCACCTGCCCCTGTCCTACCAGGCGGCGCGGGACAAGGCGCTGAAGCTGATGCAGGAAGTGGGCATACCGGCGGCGGAGCAGCGCATCGATCAGTATCCGCACCAGTTTTCCGGCGGCATGCGCCAGCGCATCGTGATCGCCCTGGCGCTGTGCGTCGAGCCCAGGGTGATCATCGCCGACGAGCCGACCACGGCCCTGGACGTGTCGGTGCAGGCCCAGGTGCTGCAACTGCTTAGGCGGCTGTGCAAGCAGCACCAGGCTTCGGTGATGCTGGTGACCCACGACATGGGGGTGATCGCCGAGATCTGCGATCGGGTGGCGGTGATGTACGCCGGCCGGCTGGTGGAAATCGGCCCGGTCGAGGCGGTGCTCAAGGCGCCGCACCACCCCTATACCGCCGGGCTGATGGCCTCCATCCCCCGCATCGGGGTGCGCGAACCCAGGCTGTCCCAGATCCCCGGCGCCATGCCCCGGCTCAACGCCATCCCCCCGGGCTGCGCCTTCAATCCGCGCTGCCCGCACAGCGGGGCCGAATGCCGGCAGCAGGCGCCGGTGCTGGAAAAAGTGGGGGACTCCCGGGTCGCCTGTTTGAAAGTCAAGCAAGAGGAGCTGGCATGATGAGCGAGATGATCACCGGGACCGAGCTGGTAGAGGTACGCAACCTGCATATCAAGTTCGATATTTCCAGGCCCTTTATCCATCGCCTGCTGAACCGGGCGGAAAAAACCTATGTGCACGCGGTGCGCGGCATCGACTTCCAGATCCGCAGGGGCGAAACCTTCAGCCTGGTGGGGGAGTCCGGCTGCGGCAAGTCGACGGTGGCCCGGCTGCTGTCGGGCCTGTACCGGCCGACCGAGGGCGACATCAGCTACCAGGGCACCCGGCTGGCGACGGCCAGCCGCGAGCAGCGCCAGTATATCCGCCGCCGCTGCCAGATGATCTTCCAGGATCCCTTCGCCAGCCTCAATCCGCGCTGGAAGGTGGAGCGCATCGTGGCCGAGCCGCTGGTGCTGTTCGGCATGATCAACGGCCGGGAGCAAGGCCGGCGCCGGGTGGGGCAACTGCTGGAGCAGGTGGGGCTGGCGGCCTCGGACATGGACAAGTTCCCCCACGAGTTCTCCGGCGGCCAGCGCCAGCGCATCTCCATCGCCCGGGCCCTGGCCGGCGAGCCCGAGTTTCTGATCTGCGACGAGCCCACCTCGGCCCTGGACGTGTCGGTGCAGGCCCAGGTGCTCAACCTGATGAAGGATCTGCAGCAGGAGCTGGGCCTGACCTACCTCTTTATCAGCCACGACATGTCGGTGGTGTCCCACTTTTCCGACCGGGTCGGCATCATGTACCTGGGCCGGCTGGTGGAGGTGGGCACGGTGGAGGAGGTGTTCAACCGGCCCCGCCATCCCTATACCCGCATGCTGATGGACGCCATTCCCAGCATGGAGGTGATCCACAAGGAGCGGACCCCGGTCACCGGTGAGGTGCCCAACCCGATTTCGCCTCCTTCGGGTTGCGCCTTCCACCCGCGCTGCCGTTTCGCCACCGAGCAGTGCAGGCAGGCCGCCCCGGCGGCGCGGGAGTTCAGCGCCACCCAGCAGGTGGCCTGCCACCATCCCCTCAGCCTGGGCTGAGCCGGAACCCCGGCTGGTGAAGCACTGAAAGCCTGTTTAAGGTCTTTGCGAAGCTTGTCTGTAACGACTCAGCAAAGAGTCAACAGGGCCACCTCCACCGACACGCTGTGAATACATCCCTGTACGCTCGCACATGCCATCCCTGGCATGTGACGGTCGGTGGAGGCAACCCTGTTGCCTCTTTCAAGCCCCGATGTCGTCCGATGGTGATACCAACAGGAGGTACCGAAACATTGGGGAGGACAAAGGGTACTGCTCCGCCGACCCTCCGCGTCAGGGATGGCGCGGCGGAGCCCCCAGGGAGGGGTTTACGGCGTGTCGGTGGAGTAGTGCGCTTTGGCCGAGTACTGTAGATCTACAACGGTTTTTTAAAGCCGGCCCTGCGGCTTGTGGCCGCCGGGCCGGCTTTATTTCGAGCCTGTCAGCCCAGCGGCAGCACCGTGGTGTGCTTGAGTTTGTCGAGCAGGATATTGGAGCGGATGTTGGACACCGTCTTCAGGTTGAGCAGCTGGTGCATCATAAAGTCGGACAGGCTCTTGAGATCGGTGGCCACCACCTTCAGCATGTAGTCGGCGTCGCCGGTGACGCTCCAGCATTCCAGCACCTGGGGAAAGTGCTGGATGGCCTGGTGGAATTCGTCGGCGATGCGCTCGCCGTGCTTGCCCAGGGTCACGCTGATCAGCGCGGTCACGTGCAGCCCCACCTTCTCCGGGTCCACCTGGGCCACGTATTTCTGCACCACCCCCAGCTCTTCCAGCTTCTGCCGCCGGCGCTGGCACTGGGACGGGGAGAGGTGGATGAGTTCCGACAGCTCCACGTTACTCAGCCGGCCATTCTCCTGCAGCGCCTGCAGCAGGCGGGCGTCCTGGCGGTCCAGTTCGATTTCGTGCGCCTTTCTCACGGTGATCCCTTCTTTGATGCAACATTCACGCAAAAAACTAAACTTTAATGTAACAACTTGCAAACAAAATGTGTGGGCATTGCCTTATGCTGTTTCCATTGCATCGAAGCATGAACCAATGGAACAAGGCGATTAAGGAGAAGAATCATGATGTCTGAAGCGATTTCACCGGAAAAATCCTCTTTGTGGGACAACCCCCTGGGCACCGATGGCTTCGAGTTCGTGGAGTACGCCTCCAGCGAGCCGGAGCAACTGGCGCAACTGTTCGAACGGCTGGGCTTTGTCGCCATCGCCCGCCACCGCAGCAAGAACGTGACCCTCTACCGCCAGGGTGACATCAACTTTATCCTCAACGCCGAGCCCAACAGCCAGGCGGAGCAGTTCGCCCGCATCCATGGTCCCTGCGCCAACGCCATGGCGTTCCGGGTGAAGGACGCGGCCCAGGCCATCAAGCAACTGGCCGCCAACGGCGCCAGGGTGGTGGCCTCCGGCGCCGGTCCCATGGAACTGCAGATCCCGGCCATCGAGGGCATCGGTGGCTCCCTCATCTACCTGGTGGACCGCTACGGCGAGCAGAGCATCTACGACGTGGACTTCCGCCCCATTCCGGGCGTGGACCAGCACCCCCAGGGCGTGGGCCTGACCTACATCGACCACCTCACCCACAACGTGGCCATGGGCAACATGAATCTCTGGGCCGGTTTCTACGAGAAGCACTTCAACTTCCGCGAGATCCGCTACTTCGACATCGAGGGCAAGCTCACCGGGCTCAAGTCCCGGGCCATGACCAGCCCCTGCGGCAAGATCCGCATTCCGATCAACGAGTCCGCCGACGAAAAGAGCCAGATCGAGGAGTTCCTGCACCAGTACAAGGGCGAGGGCATCCAGCATATCGCCCTGGGCACCAACGACATCTACCGCACGGTGGAAACCCTGCGTGACGGCGGCATGAGCTTTATGGCCACCCCCGACACCTACTACGAGAAGCTGGACGCCCGCCTGCCCGGCCACGGCGAGGATCTGGCCCGGCTGCGCAAGAACCATATCCTGATGGACGGGGCGCCGACCCAGGGCCAGGGGCTCCTGCTGCAGATCTTCACCGACACCGTGATCGGCCCGATCTTCTTCGAAATCATCCAGCGCAAGGGTAACGAAGGCTTCGGCGAGGGCAATTTCCAGGCCTTGTTCGAGTCTATCGAGGAGGATCAAATCCGTCGAGGCGTGCTCAAGGCCGAATAATCTCTAATTTTTTACCACAGCCATTTTTTCAATCGGGAAGATGGTGGCAAAATAGCAGGACATACTGTCAGCCATACTTTACACCTTTAGCTGGGGTGGCTGACGTTGTCCTAATACAGCTAAAGGAGGAGAAGCTGTGTCTGTGGTGGCAACCAATGTTCAGGGTAAAGAGAGCGCCGGCGTGACCCCGGCCCTGTGGTCCAGCCGTTTCGTGTTTATCATGGCGGCGGTGGGCTCGGCGGTGGGCCTCGGCAATATCTGGAAGTTCCCCTATATCACCGGCCAGAACGGCGGTGGTGCCTTCGTGCTGGTGTATCTGATCTGCATCGCCATCATCGGCATCCCCATCATGATGTCGGAAGTCATGCTGGGCCGGCGCGGCGGCAAGAGCCCCATCGGCACCATGGGCGCGGTGGCGGCGGCCGAAGGGCGCAGCCGGAACTGGGCCGGGGTCGGCATCATGGCCACCCTGGCGGCTTTTTTGATCCTCTCCTTCTACAGCGTGATCGCCGGCTGGACCATGCCCTATATCGTGGAGGCGGCCAAGGGCGGCTTTGCCGGCATAGCGGCGGAGGATTCCGGCGCCATGTTCGGTGGCCTGCTGGCCTCGCCGGGCCAGTTGCTGCTGTGGCACTCGGTGTTCATGGGGCTGACGGTGCTGGTGTCCGCCGGCGGCGTCAAGCACGGCCTGGAGCGGGCGGTGTCCTGGCTGATGCCGGCGCTGTTCGTGCTGCTGCTGATCCTGGTGGGCTACGCCATGACCACCGGCCACTTCGGCGAGGCGCTGGTGTTCCTGTTCCGGCCCGACTTCTCCAGCCTGACCGCCGAGTCCATACTGGTGGCCCTGGGCCATGCCTTCTTCACCCTGAGCCTGGCCAGCGGCGCCATGATGGCCTACGGCGCCTACCTGAAGAAGGACGTGTCCATCGCCCGTACCTCCTTCACTGTGGCCATCATGGATGTGTGCGTGGCCCTGCTGGCGGGGCTGGCCATCTTCCCGGTGGTGTTCGCCCACGGCCTGCAGCCGGGCGAGGGCCCGGGCCTTATCTTCGTGACCCTGCCGGTGGCCTTCGGCCAGATGCCGGGCGGCGGCTTCTTCGCCACCCTGTTCTTCGTGCTGCTGCTGTTCGCGGCCTGGACCTCCTCCATCTCCATGCTGGAATCCCTGGTGCGCTTCCTCGAAGAGAAGGGCGTGGGCCGGGTCAAGGCGGCGGTGGGCGGCGGCCTGGCGGCCTGGCTGGTGGGCATCACCACAGTGCTGTCGTTGAACCTCTGGTCCGACTTCGCACCCCTGGCCATGTTCGAACGTTTCGAGGGCAAGACCCTGTTCGACATCTACGACTACCTCACCGCCAACATCATGATGCCGCTCGGCGCCCTGCTGACCGCCATCTTCGTGGGCTGGGTGATGAAGCCGGAGCACTCGGCGGCCGAGCTGGGCGGGCAGTGGCATGCCCTCTGGCATGCGGTGGTGCGCTACGTTACCCCCATCGGCGTGCTGGTGATCTTCTACTTCAACCTGTTCTGACCTTGCAGGCTTCAAATGAAGCCATGAGATAGCGGGCGGGTACCGTTAAGCAGACCCTTCGCGCCAGGGATGGCGCGACGGAGCCCCCAGGGAGGGGTTTACGGCGAGTCTGCGTACGGTGCCCGGCCGGTATGCACATTACTTAACTTCTCCCTGATATGTATTGATGGCCTTTGCCGGTCAGGGATCCCTATTGCCTGTAAAACGGAGTAATCAACGGATGAAAGCACTGCTTACCCAATTCGAGCGGAAAAACCCGGAAATCGTGTTCGAGTGGCACGACAGCGAGACCGAGGCCAAGGGCTGGGTGGTGATCAACTCCCTGCGCGGCGGGGCGGCTGGCGGCGGCACCCGCATGCGCAAGGGGCTGGATCGCCACGAGGTGGAGTCCCTGGCCAAGACCATGGAAGTGAAGTTCGCGGTGTCGGGCCCGGCCATCGGCGGCGCCAAGTCGGGTATCGACTTCGACCCGGCCGATCCGCGCCGGGACGGGGTGCTGGCGCGCTGGTTCCAGGCGGTGGCGCCGCTGCTGAAAAGCTATTACGGCACCGGCGGCGATCTCAACGTGTGCGAGGTGAAGGACGTGGTGCCGCTGACCGAGCGCCACGGCATCTGGCATCCCCAGGAGGGGGTGGTCAACGGCCACTTCAAGCCCACGGTGAGCGAGCAGATCCAGAAGCTGGGCCAGCTGCGCCTGGGGGTGGCCAAGGTGGTGGAAGACGGCCGCTACAGCCCGGCGCCTGCGCGCAAGTACAAGGTGGCGGACCTCATCACCGGCTGGGGCCTGGCCGAGTCGGTGCGCCACTACTACCGCATCTGGGGCGGGCAACTCGCCGGCAAGCGGGTCATGGTGCAGGGCTTCGGCAACGTGGGGGCGGCGGCGGCCTGTTACCTGGCCCAGGAAGGCGCCTGCATCGTCGGCATCATGGATGCCGACGGCGGCGTGGTGGCGCCAGAGGGGCTCGGCGTCGAGCAGCTGAAGGCGCTCTATCTGGGCCGCCAGGGCAACCGGCTGGCGGGGCCCGGGGTGGTGAGTTTCGAACAGGCCCAGGCCGCCTTCTGGCAGTTGGAGGCCGAGGTGTTCCTGCCCTGCGCCGCCTCCCGCCTGGTCAGCGCCGAGCACCTGGCGGCCCTGGCGGACAACGGCGTGGAGCTGATCGCCTGCGGCGCCAACGTGCCCTTCAGGGATCAGGAGATCTTCTACGGCCCGGTCTACCAGCAGGCGGACGAACGGCTTAGCGTTATCCCGGATTTTATCGGCAACTGCGGCATGGCCCGGGCCTTCGCCTTCCTGATGGAAACCGAGCAGGAGATCTCCGACGAGGCCATCTTCCGGGACGTGTCCGAGCGCATCCGCGGCGCCCTGCAGCGGGTGCACAACCACAGCAGCCGCACCACCGGCATCGCCGCCACCGCCCTGGAGCTGACCCTGAAGGAGCTGATGGGGGACTAGAGCACCGATCGGTTTAAAACGTGAGCAGTGCGATATCTCACCTGTAGGCGCCCGGTTACATGGCGCAAACCTGCAAAGGGCGGGGAATGCGGAAATTGGGCATCCTTGCCCGCCGGTTTGTGCTGGCTCATGCCGGTTTGTGCCGGTTCATGCCAGCTAAAGCGGCATCTACAGCGGCATCCACAGCGGTATCTACAGCAGCTCGGTGCCACCCTCATGCGGGCGGGCCGCCCGCGCCCCAAGAGTCGGTGCCGCCTGATTTTTAAACTATATGGTGCGCTGGTCAGCGATACCTCCAGCTTCCAGCTTACAACCCGTACCGCTCGATCTTTTTCAGCAGGCCCTGGCGCGACAGCCCCAGGGCCTGGGCGGCATGGGTGCGGTTGTTGTCGTGGCGGGCCAGGGCCTCGGTGATCAGCGCTATCTCCAGGGCCCGCACCTGGGCCTCCAGGCTGTCGCCGGCGGCGGCCTGGGCCGGGCCGGGTTTGGCGTCCGGGTAGAGCAGGGCGATGTCCTCCAGGCGGATGACGCCGCCCCGGGCGATGGCGGCCACGCTGTCCAGCGCGCTTTTCAGCTCGCGCACATTGCCCGGCCAACGGCGGTGGATAAACCAGTTGAAGGCCTCGGTGTCCGGGCGCAGCGGCGGCTGGCCCCGGGCCTGCAGTTCGAGGAAGTGGCTGACCAGCAGCGGAATGTCCTCCGGGCGCTCGTCCAGGGGACGGGTCTCTATGGTCACCCCCTTGATGCGGTAGTAGAGATCCTCGCGGAATTCGCCCCTTTTCACCTTTTCCGGCAGGTCCGCGTTGGTGGCGGAGATCACCCGCACGTCTATGGTTTCCAGGCTGCGCCCGCCCACCGGGTAGTAGCTGCCTTCCTGCAGCACCCGCAACAGCTTGACCTGCATCGCCAGCGGCATGTCGCCGATTTCGTCGAGGAAGAGGGTGCCGCCGTCGGCCAGCTTGAGCAGGCCGTCCCGGGCCTTGTCGGCGCCGGTGAAGGCGCCCCTGGTGTGGCCGAACAGCTCGCTTTCGAGCAGCTCGGCGGGAATGGCGCCGCAGTGCACCGAAATAAAGGGCCCCCGGGCGCGCTGGCTGAGATCGTGGATGGCGCGGGAGATCACCTCCTTGCCGGTGCCCGAGGGGCCGGTCACCAGCACCCGCACGTCGGTGGGGGCGATGCGTTGCACCAGGGCGCGGATGTTCTCCATGGAAGGGGAGGCGCCGATCAGGCTGGCCAGCGGCGGCTGGCGGCGCTGCTTCAGGCTGTTCAGCTCGCGCACCAGCTGGTGCTTGGTGAGGGCCCGGCGCACCACCACCGCCAGCATGTCCGGATCGATGGGCTTGGCCAGAAAGTCCCAGGCGCCCTGGCGCAGGGCCTCCAGCGCCAGCTCCCGCTCGCCGTGGCCGGTGAGGATGATCACCGGACGGTCGATGAACTGGGGCAGGGCCGCCAGGGTGTGGTGGGGATCGAAATGGGGCGGCAGCGACAGGTCGAGCAGGACCAGATCGGCGTCGAATTGCTGCAACTGGTCGCGCAACCCGTTGAGATCGGCGCAGTCCTTCACCTCGTAGCCCTCGGCCTCCAGCCACTGGGCGCAGAGGGTGCGGAAGGCGGGTTCGTCGTCGACCAGCAGGATGCGCGGGATCATGAGTGCTTCTCCTCGGGAAAATACAGTTCGAAGGTCACCGGCCAGCCCAGATCCTGGCGGTGGCGGACATGGCCGCCGTGGGCCTCCATGATGCGCTGGACGATGGCCAGCCCCAGGCCGCTGCCGCCGCTGCGCTTGCCGACGAAGGGGCGGAACAGCCGCTCGCCGAGTTCGGGATCGATCAGGGGGCCGTTGTTGTGCACCCGCACCAGGCCGGGCCTGTCCCCCGCCTCGACGCAGATGCGCCCGCCGGGCCGGTTGCGCACGAAGGCCAGGGCGTTGTCCACCAGGTTCACCACCACCTGCTGCAGCCGGTAGGGGTCGGCCCACAGCCGGTAGTCGGCCGGCAGTTGGTGCTCGAAGGCGGTGCCCTGCCAGTCGAACTGGGGCCTGAGGCTGTCGAGCAGGGCGGCGAGGGGAATGGCCTGGCACTGCACCTGGATGCGGCCGGAATAGGCCAGCATGTCCGAGATCAGCCGATCGGCGCGTTTCAGTTGGGCCTGGATCATCTCCTTGCGGCTGGCCTCCAGGCCGGCGGTGGCCATGGAGATGATGTTGAGCGGGTTGCGCAACTCGTGGGCCATGGCCGCCGACAGTCCGCCCAGCTCCACCAGGTGCTGCTCCGACAGCCGCCGGCGCTCGGCTTCCGCCAGTTGCAGGGAGCGTTCCAGCAGGCCGCAGCGGGTGGCCAGCAGGGAGGCGAACACCTCCGCCGCCAGGCGCAGGCCCGGGGTCACGTCCTCGAAGCCCTGTAGCCGGGCCTGCCAGCCCTGGGGCTGGTGCCGGCACTGGATGCAGGGGCCGGCGGGCAGGGCCTGGGCCGACTCGCCTTCGGGCGTGAAGCGGATGGCCACCGGCTGGCCCATCTGGCGCGAGATCAGCCCGGCGGCGGCATTGGCCAGGCCGCTCCAGCTGCTGGCCTCGCCCAGGCGCTGCTGCCAGAGGGCGAGCAACTGCTCGTCGAGCCGGCTGCCCGGGTAGATCAGCCGCTCCACCAGCTTGCTCACCGGCTGGTACAGGGCCAGGGCCAGCATCAGCAGCAGCATGGAATAGAGCCACAGCTGCCACTTGGGCACGTTGGCCAGGGCCTGCATGCCGAACTGGCCGGCCATGGCGCTGAGCAGGGCGATCAGCCCCATCACCAGCGCCGTCATCAGGGTCCACAGCAGGGCCCGGTTGGCCCAGGCGTTGATTTCCAGCATCTGGTAGCGCACCACGCCGTAGACCAGCAGCACCACATAGCTCGGCAGCAGCAGCATGGGCCAGGGATACCAGTACAGGCCGAGGGAGGGGAAGATAAAGCTGGTGGCCAGCAGCAGCCCCCAGGCGCCGGCGGCGAACATGGCGGCGATGGAGCGGCGGCGGTTGCCGCTGTGGATGCGCAGGCCCCACAGCAGCAGGGCGTGGGCCAGCACCCCGATGGCGATGGTGTAGGCGATGTTGAACCAGCCGATGCCCTGGAACACGAAGTAGTGGGCGAAGGGGCCGAAGGCGATGACGCCGCCTCCCTCCAGCCAGAGGCTGGCCAGCAGCACCGCCAGGGCGGCCAGGTAGAGCAGGCCGCGGCCGCGGGCCAGGCGGTCGAGCCAGAGGCGGCGGCCCACGCCCTGGTTGACGAAGCCGACGGCGAAGTCGAGGAAGAAGGTGGGCATCAGGGGGTTGGCCAGGATCAGGGCGATGCCGAGCCGCTCCCAGCCGTGGAACACCGCCACGTGGCCGGCGCACCAGAGTGCCATCATCACGCCGAAGCCCGCCAGCGCCTTCATGCTGCGCCGGCGGCGGGCGCGCCAGTACAGCCAGGCGGACACCAGCAGGGCGCAGCCGCTGGTGAGGATCATCATCAGTTCGAAGGCGACATCCGGTGACATCGGCGGGCTCCAGGTGTAAATAAGGTTTACAGTTTACCGGCGAAAGACTGTAAACCTTGTTGTCGGTTTGGGCAAGTTTCCGCCGGTTTTTTGATCCAGAACAAGGCGGCGCAAGGTGTCGGACGTAGTGGCACGGTTTCTGCTTTATGGGGGTATCAACCCAGCGAGTGAGCAACAATAATGAACATGACCGCCTTACTGATTGAATTCTCGGCTATTTTTATCGTTCTGCTGTTAGCGACCCTGCCGGCCGCCGTCAACCGTTACCGTCGTTAAGGAGGAGCCATGGAGCTCGATTCCGCCCTGCTGTCGCGCATTCAGTTCGCGTTCACGGTCAGCTTCCACATCATCTTCCCGGCCATCACCATCGGCCTGGCCACCGCCATCGCCATCTGGGAAGGGCTCTGGCTGAAGACCCGCAACCCCATCTACTTCCAGTTGGCCAAGTTCTGGATCAAGCCCTTCGCCATCACCTTCGGCATGGGGGTGGTCAGCGGCATAGTGCTGTCCTACGAATTCGGCACCAACTTTTCCGAGTTCTCCGAAATCACCGGCCCGGTGCTGGGGCCGCTGATGGCCTACGAGGTGCTCACCGCCTTCTTCCTGGAGGCGGGCTTTCTCGGGGTTATGCTGTTCGGCTGGCAGCGGGTGAGCGAGCGGTTGCACTTCTTCGCCACCTGCGTGGTGGCGGTGGGTACCTGGCTTTCCGCCTTCTGGATCATCGCCGCCAACTCCTGGATGCAGACCCCGGCCGGTTACGAGATAGTGGACGGCCGCTTCGAGGTGGCCAGCTGGCTGGAGGTGATCTTCAACCCCTCCATGCCCTACCGGCTGGTGCACATGCTGCTGGCGGCCATGCTCAGCGCCACCTTCGTGATCGGCGGCGTCAGCGCCTGGTTCCTGCTCAAGGGGCGGGAGCAGGCCTTCGCCCGCAAGGGGTTGTCGATGGCGCTGTGGGCGGCGCTGATCCTGGCGCCGGTGCAGGCGCTGGTAGGCGATTTCCACGGCCTCAACGTCAAGGAGCACCAGCCCATCAAGCTGGCGGCGATGGAGGGCATCTGGCCCGAGCGGGAGGCCGGCGCGCCCCTGCTGCTGTTCGCGGTGCCGGACATGGAGAACGAGACCAACCGCTTCGAAATCGCCATTCCCAAGCTGGCGTCGCTGATCCTCACCCACGAGTGGGACGGGGAGCTGCAGGGGCTCAAGTCGGTGCCCGCCGACGAGCGCCCCAACGTGCCCCTGGTGTTCTATTCGTTCCGGCTGATGGTGGGCCTGGGCGTACTGATGATAGGCATAGCCCTTTGGGGGCTCTGGCTGCGCCGCGGGGGCCGGCTCTATGAACACCGGCCCTTCCTGCGGCTGGTGAACCTGATGATCCCCTCGGGGGTGCTGGCCACCCTGGCCGGCTGGTACGTGGTGGAGATCGGCCGCCAGCCCTGGCTGGTGCAGGGGCTGGTGCGCACCATGGAGGTGGTGTCGCCCTTGCCGGCGGAGCGGGTGCTGTTCTCGCTCACCCTGTTCGTGCTGACCTACAGCCTGCTGTTCTGCGTTTATCTGTATTTCATGGCCAAGCTGGTGCGCAAGGGGCCGCCGGACATGGCTCACCTGGAACAGCACCTGATCGGCGTCGACGCCCCCGGCTACGCCTTGGCCTGGGTGAAGCAACTGAAACACGACAAGGCGGAGGCATAACATGGATCTGGCATTGTTCTACTACCTGCTGCTGGGCTTTGCGGTACTGATGTACGTGGTGCTCGACGGCTTCGATCTCGGCCTCGGCATCCTCTATCCCTGGTTTCGGAGCGAGGCGGAGCGGGATCACATGATGCGCTCCATCTCCCACGTGTGGGACGGCAACGAAACCTGGCTGGTGTTCGGCGGCGTGGTGCTGTTCGCCGCCTTTCCCGCCGCCTACGCGGGCATACTGGCGACCCTGTACACGCCCATCATCATCATGCTGATCGGGCTCATCTTCCGGGGCGTGGCCTTCGAGTACCGCTTCAAGTCGCACCGCTCCAAGCCCTGGTGGGATCTGTCCTTTTGCCTCGGCTCCACCGTCGCCACCTTCTGCCAGGGCGCCATCCTCGGCGCCGTGGTGCAGGGGGTGGAGGCCGGTCCCGGCGAGCTGGGCGCGCTGGAGTGGCTGTCGCCCTTCAGCATCTTCACCGGCTTCGCGCTGATGGTGGCCTATGCCCTGCTGGCCTGCTGCTACCTGGTGATGAAGAGCCGGGACGAGATCATGGCCCGCGCCGCCCATCTCGGCCGCCAACTGGTGCTGGCGATCATGGCGATACTGGTGGTGGTGAGCCTGTGGACCCTGCTGGCCAATACCGAGGTGCGCACACGCTGGTTCGACGGCCTCAACTTCCTGTTCCTGCTGCCCCTGCCGCTGCTGAGCGCCCTGTTCGGCTGGCTGCTGTACCGGGATCTGGACGGCCAGCCCCACGAGACCCGGCCCTTCTGGCTGGCGGTGGGGCTGTTCCTCCTGGGCTTTATCGGCCTGGTGGTGGGGCTTTTCCCCTATCTCATCCCGCACCAGCTGACCCTGTGGGACGCCCGGGCGCCGGACTCCAGCCTGCTGTTCCTGCTGCCGGGGATCTTTATCTTCCTGCCCTTGATCTGCGCCTACACCCTGTGGGGCTACCGCATCTTCTCCGGCAAGGTCGAGGATTTCGAGGAGGGCTACTGATGAAGGGCAAGAACAGCTGGCTGTGGTTCGCCGGCCTCTACCTGGGCGGGGTGCTGGCCGTTACCCTGCTGGGCCTGGCCATCAAGCTGGCCCTGGGTATCTGAACGGAAAAGGCTCCCGCGGGAGCCTTTTTTATTTAAGTACAGCCTGGCAGCCGGATATTTTTAGCTTCCTGCTTCCGTTACACCAGCCAGAAGCCGGCGGCGAGCAGCGCCGCCAGGGTGAGGGCGCCGCCGATCAGCGCATAGGGCAACTGGGTCAGGGCATGATCCATGGTGTCGCAGCCGGCGCCCTGGGCGGACAGCACGGTGGAGTCGCTGAAGAAACAGGCGTGGCTGCCGAAGGCCGAGGCCGAGAGCAGGGCGCCCACCACCAGCGGCATGGGCACCGCCATGGCCTGGGCCAGGGGCACCACTATGGGCAGGGAGATCACGAACACCCCCCAGCTGGAGGCGGTGCTGAACACCACCAGCGCCATCACCAGGAACACCACCGCGGGCAGCAGGGCCGGGGTGAGGATGGGGGTGACGGTGTCGATGATGTATTGGGTCATGCCCAGCTGGTCGTTGACTTCCTTCAGGACGAAGCCGGCGCAGACGGTGGCGATGGGATACAGCATCACCTTGAAGCCGTCCAGGGTGGCGTCCACCTGCTGCTGGAACGACAGCAGCCGCTGCACCGAATAGAGCAGCATGGTGAAGCCCAGGGCCACCAGCACCCCTTTCAGCAGATCGATCTCGTACCAGGCGCTGGCGAGCACCAGCACCAGCATGGGCAGCAGGAAGTTGCCCAGGCCGAGCCAGGCGGGAGTATTCCGGCTCGGTTGAGCTTCTTCCTGGTCTTTCCAGCCGGTCGGCACCGGCTGGCCGGCCCGGGCGCGGGCTTCCGCCTGCTTCATGGCGCCCAGATCCGGCAGCCGGTTGGCCGCCACCAGCACCACCACCAGCAGGGCGGCCCAGCCGTAGAGCATGTAGGGAATGCTCTGGATATAAAGGGACATGCCCCGGCCACCGTCGGCGGCGCCGGAATCCTCCAGCAGGGAGGCGAAGAACACCGCCCAGGTGGAGATCGGCACCAGTATGCAGATGGGCGCGGCGGTGGAGTCCACTATGTAGGCCAGTTTTTCCCGGGAGATTTTGTAGGTATCGGTGATCTTCTTCATGGAGGAGGAAACGGCGAGGGAGTTGAGGTAGTCGTCGATAAACACCACCAGCCCCAGGCCGACGGTGCCGAACATGGCGCCGCTGGGAGACTTGATCAGCCGGGTCATGAAGTTGCCGAAGCTGTGCACGCCTCCGCCCCGGGCCAGCAGGTTGATAAGCCCGCCCATCATGCCGCACACCAGGATCAGCCAGGCGATGGTCTCGTCCATCATCACCGCCAGGGTCACGTCCGCCAGCGGGCTGACCAGATCGCCCGGATCCAGCAGCAGCAGGCCGAGCAGGGCGCCCGCCAGCAGGGATTCCACCGTCTTGCGGGTGAGCACCGCCATGGTGATCACCAGGGCGGCCGGCAGCAGGCTGAGCACGCCGTAGTCGCTGCCGGCCTCGTGGTTGAAGCCGAGCCAGGCAAAGCCCAGCGCCGCCACCAGGGCCACCGCCAGTCCACGCCACAGCGGCGGCCATTTTTCGGAGGGTTCGAGTACCAGGGTATCATCTCGTTGCATCGGTCTTGTCCTTGGTCGAGGGGCCGGCGATGGCGCCGGTCATGTCCCTATGGTTGTTCGCGGCAAGCCCGGGGCCGGCCGCACCGGCTCCGGTGGCAAAAGGCCCCTTGGGGCCGGTTGCCACCGGAAAAACGTGATAGTCCGCTCAGGGCCTGTTTGCGATCTTCCCGAGGCCAGTCTGTTGCAGCCCAGAGATAAGGCAGCAGGGCCGCCTCCGTCGACACGCTTCAAGCACATCCCTGTGACGCTCGGCACATGCCATCCCTGGCATGTGACGGTCGGCAGAGGCCATCCCTGCTGCCTCTTTTAAGTTCCGGTGCCGTCTGAGCGTAGCGCCGGCAGGCGACAACGGCGCTCCGGGGAGGACAAAGGGTGCTGCTTCGCCGACCCTCCGCGCCAGGGATGGCGCGGCGGAGCCCCCAGGGATGGGTTTATGGCGTGTCGGCGGAGCAGTGCGCTTTGGCCGAGTACTGTAGATCGTCAACAGGTTATCAGGCGTTTTTAAGCATCCACTCCAGTTCGATATCGGTGATGCGCCGCTCGAACTCCAGCAGCTCGTCGTGCTTGCAGATGCGGTACACCTCGATGAACTCCTCCCCCAGGTAGCGCTTGAGCGGCTGGCTCTCGGCCAGCACCTGCAGCGCCTCGCTCTGGCGGGTGGGGAAGGGCAGCCCTTCCTGCTCCAGGCCGTTGCCCACCACCGGCGCCGGCAGCGGCAGGGTGTTATCCAGGCCGTGCAGCAGGCCGGCGAGAATGGCCGCCACCACCAGGTAGGGATTGGCGTCGGCCCCGGCCACCCGGTACTCGATGCGGCGGGCGTCGTCGTCGCCGCAGGGGATGCGCAGGGCCACCGTCCTGTTGTTGTGGCCCCAGGAAGCCTGGGTGGGCACGTACATGCCGGGCTGGAAGCGACGGAAGGAGTTCATATTGGGGGCCAGCAGCGCCATGCTGTCGGGCATCAGATCCAGCATGCCGGACAGGGCCAGGTGCAGCAGGGCCGAGTCTTCGCCGTCTTCGTCCACGAACAGGTTGTCGCCCTGGTCGTCGACCACGCTGATGTGCACGTGCAGGCCGCTGCCCGCATGCTCCTCGTAGGGTTTGGCCATAAAGGTGGCGTCCATCTCGTGCTGCTCCGCCACCAGCTTGATCAGCCGCTTCAGCGCCAGGGCCTGGTCGCAGGCGGCGAGCACGTCGTCGGTATGATAGAGGTTGATCTCGAACTGGCCCGGCGCCGCCTCGGCCACGGCGCCGTCGGCGGGCAACCCCTGCTGGATCGCCAGGTTGTCGATGTCGGCCAGGATCTCGGCGAAGTTATTGAGGTTGTCCACCGAGTACACCTGGCTGTAGGTGTCCCGCTTCTGGGTGAGCGGCGAGCAGGGCGGCTGCAGCCGGCCGCCCTCGTCCCGCTCCCGGTCCACCAGGTAGAACTCCAGCTCCAGCGCCACCACCGGCCGCAGGCCCCGGGCCTTGACCTTTTCCCACACCCGGGCCAGCACGTTGCGCGGCTCGAGCGGAAAGGGCTGCTCGTCCTCGGTGACCATGGTCAGCAGCAGCTGGGCCACGGTATCCGGATCGCAGGCCGAGGGCACCAGGGTATCGGCAATGGGGAAGCAGGGCAGATCCGGCTCGCCGATGTCCTGGCCGATGCCGGTTTCCTCCACCACGTTGCCGCGAAAGTCCATGGCGAACACCGAGCCGGGGAAGAAGCAGCCCGCCTCCAGCTTGTCCAGGGCGCTCACCGGCAGCCGCTTGCCGCGGAAGATGCCGTTGAGATCGGTGAGCAGCACGTCCACATACTGGGTGTCGGGATAGCGGGCCAGGTAGTCGGCCACCTCCCGCTCGAAGTCGCTCGGCGCCAGGGGTTCGACCTGGGCCAGGGGGTTTAACATTTCCATCTCTGCTTGCATGATTGCACCGCCATGTGACCGTTAAAAATACTTACCATGAGAAACATAAATTCGTTTATTTTGTTTTGCAAGTGTTAAATATTATTGAGTGGTAAATCTCCGTGTGCTAGGTTTTAACTATATATTTGACAAAAGTAGCCCGCCAATGGTTTTTTGTTCAGGATTTAGAGCATGAGTGAGGAAACACGGATGGTGCATATATTTAACAAGCCTGTGGTCGGCATCATCATGTGCCGGCAGATGCTGGGGCCGCATCCGGCGATGACGCTGCAGGAGAAATACCTCAACGCCGTGCAGGCCGCGGGCCTGCTGCCCTTTCCCCTGGCCCAGGGGCTGGGCGACGACGAGCAGGGCCTGGAGCAGGCCCTGGCCATGCTCGATGGCCTGCTGCTCACCGGCAGCTACAGCAACATGGAGCCCCATCACTACGGCGAAAGCGGGGAAGAGCCGCTCAACGATCCGGGGCGGGATCGACTGAGCCTGCGGCTTATCGCCGCCGCCCGGCAACGCCAACTGCCCCTGTTCGGCATCTGCCGCGGCTTCCAGGAGATGGTGGTGGCCAGCGGCGGCACCCTGCACCGGCGCCTGCACGACACCGGCCTGTTCGACGAACACCGGGAAGACAAGCAGCAGCCCCTGGCCCAGCAGTACGCCCCGGCCCACGACATCATTCCCGAAGCGGGTGGCCTGCTGGCCCGGCTGGCCGGCCCCGGCCGCCAGCCGGTGAATTCCCTGCACATGCAGGGGGTGAAGGCGCTGGGCGCGGCGGCGCGGGTCGAGGCGCGGGCACCAGACGGCCTGGTCGAGGCCATCAGCCTGACTGATCAGCCCTTCGCCCTGGGGGTGCAGTGGCAGCCGGAGTGGCTGAGCCGGGACAACGCCCTGTCCCGCGCCCTGTTCGACGGCTTTGCCGAGGCCTGCCGCCACTACCGGGCGGCCAGGGAGGCGGGATGAGCGAGGCGCGCAATACCGACCTGGCCCCGGGCAGCCGGCTGGCGGCCATCCGCCAGCGGCTGGGCCTGAGCCAGCGCAAGGTGGCGGAGCTGTCCGGCCTGACCCACGGCGCCATCTGCACCATAGAGCAGGACAAGGTCAGCCCGGCGGTGAGCAGCCTGCAGAAGCTGCTCAAGGTGTACGGCATGTCGCTGTCGGAGTTTTTCGCCGAGCCGGTGCCCGTCAAGCGCAACAAGGTGGTGATCGAGCCCGAGGAGCTGATCGAGATCGGCAGCCGGGGCGTGTCCTTCAAGCTGGTGCACAACGGCAACCGCAAGCGGGCCCTGGGCTTTTTGATCGAAACCTACGCCCCCGGCGCCAGCACCGGCGGCCACCTCAAACACCAGGGGGAAGAGGTCGGCACCGTGCTGGAAGGGGAGATAGAGCTGACGGTGGACGGTGAATGCCACCGGCTCCGGGCCGGGCAGAGCTATGTCATCGACACCGGCCTGCCCCATACTTTTACCAATGTTTCGGAGCGGGAGTGCCGCATCATCAGCGCGCACACCCCGCCCAACCTGTAAGGAACGCGGAGAACATCATGGACTACAAAGACAAGGCCCACTGGCAGGCCAGGGCGGCACAACTGCGCATCGAATCCCGGCTCTTTATCGCCGGCGAATACCGGGAGGCGGAAGGGGGCGAGCGCTTCGAGGTGATCAACCCGGCCACCGACCGGCTCCTGGTCGAGGCCAGCCGGGCCCAGGAGCGGGACGTCAACACGGCGGTGGCGGTGGCCCGCACCAGCTTCGAATCCGGCGTCTGGGCCGAGGCGGCGCCGGCCGAGCGCAAGCGGGTGCTGCTGCGCCTGGCCGACTTGATGGAGGAACACCGGGAAGAGCTGGCACTGCTCGAAACCCTGGACACCGGCAAGCCGATCCGCCACAGCCTGCGGGATGACATCCCCGGCGCCACCCGCGCCATCCGGTGGTATGCCGAGGCGGTGGACAAGGTGTACGGCGAAATTGCCCCCACCGGGCCCGAGGCGCTGGCGCTGATCAGCCGCGAGCCCATCGGGGTGGTGGCGGCCATAGTGCCCTGGAACTTCCCGCTGTTGCTGGCCTGCTGGAAGCTGGGGCCGGCGCTTGCGGCGGGCAATTCCGTGATCCTCAAGCCGTCGGAGAAGTCGCCGCTCAGCGCCATCCGCCTCGCCGCCCTGGCCAGGGAGGCGGGCCTGCCCGACGGCGTGCTCAACGTATTGCCCGGCTTCGGCCACGAGGCGGGCAAGGCCCTGGCCCTGCACCAGGACGTGGATTGCCTCACCTTCACCGGCTCCACCGGGGTGGGCCGGCTGCTGATGGAATACGCCGGCCGCTCCAACATGAAGCGGGTGTGGCTGGAGGCGGGAGGCAAGAGCGCCAACCTGGTGTTCGCCGACTGCCCGGATCTGGCCAAGGCGGCCCGGGCCTCCGCCGCGGGCATTTTCTACAACCAGGGCCAGGTGTGCATCGCCGGTACCCGGCTGCTGGTGGAGGCGAGCATCAAGGACGCCTTCCTGGTCGAGCTGAAGAAAGCCGCCGAAGCGTTCAAGCCGATGGATCCGCTGGATCCCGACTCCACCATGGGCACCCTGATCGACAGCGATCACCACGGCAGCGTCTGTCGCTATATCGCCGAGGGGTTGGAAGAAGGCGCCGTACTCGGCCTGGACGGCCGGGAGCAGGCGGGCAACTTTATGGGGCCGACGGTGCTGGAGCAGGTGAGCCCGCACATGACGGTGGCCAAGGAGGAAATCTTCGGCCCGGTGCTGGCGGTGACCAGCTTCGACAGCGAGGAAGAAGCGGTGCGCCTGGCCAACGACAGCAAGTACGGCCTGGGGGCCGGGGTCTGGACCTCGGATCTGGGCCGGGCCCACCGGCTGGCGCGCAAGCTCAGGGCCGGCTCGGTGTTTATCAACAACTACAACGACGGCGACATGACGGTGCCCTTCGGCGGCGTCAAGCAGAGCGGCAACGGCCGGGACAAGTCCCTGCACGCCCTGGAAAAATTCACCGAACTCAAGACCACCTGGCTGGCACTGGATTGAATTGTCGCGCCCATCGACCGGGCACCGCACGCAGACACGCCGTGAACCCATCCCTGGGGGCTCCGCCGCGCCATCCCTGGCGCGGAGGGTCTGCTTAGCGGCACCCGCTCGCTGCCTTGGGTGAACGGCCATGCAGAACAGCTATTCAAGGGAGACGTTTTAAATGGAACATGTAAACAGCTACTACGCCGCCTCGGCCAACCGGCACGAGCCCTGGCCGCAACTGACCGAAGACATCCGCTGCGACGTCTGCGTGGTGGGCGGTGGCTACACCGGCCTCTCTACCGCTCTCTTCCTCGTCGAGGCGGGCTTCGACGTGGTGCTGCTGGAAGCCAGCCGCATCGGCTTCGGCGCCAGCGGCCGCAACGGCGGCCAGATAGTCAACTCCTACAGCCGGGACATCGACGTGATCGAGGCTCGCTACGGCCAGGACACCGCCCGCATGCTGGGCAGCATGATGTTCGAGGGCGGCGACATCATCCGCAGCCGCATCGAGCAGTACGGCATCGACTGCGACTTCCGCCCCGGCGGCATCTTCGCCGCCCTCAATTCGCGCCAGTTGCACGAGCTGGAAAACCAGAAGGCCAACTGGGAGCGCTACGGCCACCGGCAGCTGGAGCTGCTGGACGAACGCCAGGTACGGGAGGAGATCGGCACCGAGGCCTACGTGGGCGCCCTGCTCGATCACCGGGGTGGCCATATCCATCCGCTCAACCTGGCCCTGGGCGAAGCCGAAGCCATCCGCAAACTGGGCGGGCGCATCTTCGAGCAGTCGGCGGTGACCCATATCCAGTATGGCGATCCGGCGGTGGCCAAAACGGCGGGCGGCAGCGTGACCGCCAATTTCCTGGTGCTGGCCGGCAACGCCTACCTCGGCAACCTGGAGCCCAAGCTGGCGGCCAAGGCCATGCCCTGCGGCACCCAGATAGTGACCACCGAGCCCCTGAGCGAGGAGCAGGCGGCGAGCCTTATTCCCCATCACTACTGCGTGGAGGACTGCAATTACCTGCTGGATTATTACCGCCTCACCGGCGACAACCGGCTGCTGTACGGCGGCGGCGTGGTCTACGGCGCCCGGGATCCGGACGATATCGAACGCCTGGTCATGCCCAAACTGCTGAAGACCTTCCCCCAGCTGAAGGGGGTGAAGGTAGACTACCGCTGGAGCGGCAACTTCCTGCTGACCCTGTCGCGCCTGCCCCAGTTCGGGCGGCTGGAGCCGAATGTCTACTATATGCAGGGCTACAGCGGCCACGGCGTGACCTGCACCCACCTGGCGGGACGGCTGCTGTCGGAAGTGCTCAAGGGCCAGGCCGAGCGCTTCGACGCCTTCGCCCGCCTGCCGCACCTGCCCTTCTTCGGCGGCCGCCGCTTCCAGGTGCCCTTTACCGCCATGGGCGCCGTCTACTACAGTCTGCGCGACAAGCTGGGGGTGTGAGGCGGCTGGAAGCTAGAGCGCCATATAGTTTAAACATCAAGCGGTCAGGCGTGTGCTATCCCTGCCACTCTCGTCGGTAGGCACACGACGTTTGCAGATTGGCACCTGACTGGTGGAGCGCAGGCGGCCCGCCTGCTTTCCCGCGCAGCGGGAACCCTCGGACTGGCCTGCCACACCACAGGTTTAAAGAGGCTTGAAGCAGAACAGGCATCGCGGGTTGAGCTGTGCTTTTGCCAGCCTCGGTGCCACTCTCATGCGGGCGGGCCGCCCGCGCCCCAATGGTGGAGCGCAGGCGGCCCGCCTGCTTTCCCGCGCAGCGGGAACCCTCGGACGGGCCTGCCACACCACAGCTTTAAAGAGGCTTGAGGCAGAACAGGCATCGCGGGTTGAGCTGTGCTTTTGCCAGCCTCGGTGCCACTCTCATGCGGGCGGGCCGCCCGCATGAGGGTGGCACCGAGCTGCTGTAGATGCCGCTTTAGCCGGCATGAACCGGCACAAACCGGCGCCCAATTGCCACGCCCCACGCCGTTGGCAGGTTTGCGCCACGTAAACGGGCGCCTACAGGTGAGATATCACGCTGCTTACGTTTTAACTGATCGGTACTCTAGGGCCCATTTCAATGGGCCTCCCCGCGTCGGCGTCGGGTTTGGGTCAGGGGTGGGCCTTTCCTCCCAAAGCGGGTATAGTGTTAGAGTTATTACTCAATTCATGGTCGCAGCCGGGATGCGCCTGCCCTGAGCCGGGACGGCTTTTCCTTATCCTGTGAGGCTTTTATGAATCGACTGACTTCCCTTGCCCTGGTGTCATCCCTGTCCCTGGTTGCCCTGAGCGGTTGCGCCGAACTGGGCAACCAGCAACAGTCCCTGACCGGCACCGAGTGGCAGGTGCGGGATCTGAACGGCATGGACGTAAGCGGCGAGCTGCCCGGCAGCATCGGCCAGGCCGTCGGCACCCTCAACTTCGGCGACGACGGCCGGCTTTATGGCCGTGCCTTCTGCAACGGTTTCCATGGCGGCTACCTGCTCCTGGGCGACAAGCTCGAGACCACCGGCATGGCCAGCACCATGATGATGTGCACACCGGCACAGATGGAGCGGGAGCAGGCCATGCTGGATATTCTCGGCAACGGCCAGCGCATCGAGTTCAATCCGGCTGGCGAGCTGGTGATCCATGCCAAGGACGGCCGCACCCTGACCGCCCGGTAAATATCAAAAGGAGTCGGGGTCAATTTTAAAAATTGACCCCGACTCCTACTCCTTTATTCTCTTCCAGCTTCCAGCTTCCAGCTTCCAGCTTCCAGCTTCCAGCTTCCAGCTTCCAGCTTCCAGCTTCCAGCTTCCAGCTTCCAGCTTCCAGCTTCCAGCTTCCAGCTTCCAGCTTCCAGCTTCCAGCTCCCGGCTTCCAGCTTCCAGCTCCCGGCTTTCAGCCTTCCAGCAGGGTATCGGTCCTGGCAGCCATGATAAAGTCGTTGCGGTGCAGGCCGTGGATGGCGTGGGTCCACCAGGTGACGGTGACCTTGCCCCATTCCAGGGTGATGGTGGGGTGGTGGAATTCGCTTTCGGCCAGCTCCGCCACCTTGTCGGCAAAGGCCCAGGCCAGCTTGAAGTTCTTGAATTTGTATTCCCGCTCCAGCTGCAGCACCCCTTCCCGCGCCACCGGCGTCCAGTCGGGAATGTCCTTCATCAGGGCCGCCAGCTCTTCGTCGCTGACCCTGGGGGCATCGGCGCGGCAGGCTTCGCAGTGTTGTTGGGCAAGTGCGGTCATGTTCACTCCTTAACTGGCTTGTTGTTGTTTGGGCGGAAAGGTGGGGGCGAACAGCCCCAGGGCCTTGGCCTCGTTCACCCTGGCCATGATGTCCATCTCGGCGATATGGAACAGCTCGTCGATGGAGTCGATCACGTAGTAGATGGGCTGCATGATGTCGATGCGATAGGGGGTGCGCAGCACATCCAGGATATCGAAGGGGCGGAACTCCGGCACCGGGGACTCGAAGGCATAGCGGGTCTCGCCGGGGGAGGAGAGGATGCCGCCGCCGTAGATGCGCCGTCCGGCCGGGGTGTTGAGCAGGCCGAACTCCACGGTAAACCAGTACAGCCGGGCCAGGAAGCCCCTGTCCTGGGGACTGGCATCTCGCCCCAGCTGGCCGTAGGCATGGGTAAAGCGGGCGAAGGCCGGATTGGTCAGCAGGGCGCAGTGGCCGAAGATCTCGTGGAAGATGTCCGGCTCCTGCAGGTAGTCCAGCTCCTGCCGGCTGCGGATAAAGGTGGCCACCGGAAAGCGTTTGCTGGCCAGCAGTTCGAAGAAGCGATCGAAGGAGATCAGCGCCGGCACCCGGCTCACCTGCCAGCCGGTGGCGGGCTCCAGCACCCGGTTGATGTCGTCGAGCTGGGGGATGCGATCCCGGGGCAGATCCAGCCGGGCCAGGCCGTCCATGTATTCGTCGCAGGCGCGGCCGGCCACGCAGGCCAGCTGGCGTTCGATCAGGGTCTGCCAGATGGCGTTTTCTTCGGTACTGTAGTGGATAATGCCGTCCGGCCCCGGCTCCCGGGCCACATATTGGGTCGCTTTCATCTTGCTCCCTCCTCGAGCGGTGTCGGCTTCTAATCTAGAGAGCCCGCTCATTATTTAGAAGCGGCGGTCCGGCCTTGGGTTCAGCACTCCTGTAACAATAAGTTTACATCATCCGGCCACATCCGCCCCGGCCAGCCGGACCTGGAACACCTGGGCCAGGTAGGCCAGGTAGCCGGCGTCCTCGCACATGGCCTTGCCCGGGCTGTCGGACAGCTTGGCCACCGGCTGGCCGTTGCAGGCGGTCATCTTGATCACGATGTTGAGCGGCACCGGATCCGTCACGTCGTTGGTCAGGTGGGTGCCGATGCCGAAGGCCATGGCGCAGTCGTTCTGGAAGCGGTGGTGGATTTCCAGCGCCCGGGCCATGGTCAGGCTGTCGCTGTACACCAGGGTCTTGCCGCGCGGATCTATCTTCATGCGGCGGTAGTGGGCCAGGGCCTTCTCGGTCCAGAGCATGGGGTCGCCCGAGTCCTGGCGCAGGCCGTCGAACAGCTTGGCGAAGTAGAGATCAAAGTCGCGCAAAAAGGCGTCCATGCCCACCACGTCGGTGAGGGCGTAGCCCAGGCGGCCGCGGTATTCGTGCACCCAGGCTTCCAGCGCCGCCTTCTGGCTGTCGATAAGCCGCGGTCCCAGGGCCTGGAAGGCCTGCAGGAACTCGTGGGCCATGGTGCCCACCGGCCTTAGCCCCAGGCGGCGGGCCAGATCCAGGTTGCTGGTGCCGGCGAACTGCACCGGCAGCTGTTGGCCGAGCCGGCCCACCACTTCCTCCTGCCAGCGGCGGGAGAAGCGGCGCCGGGTGCCGAAGTCAGAGAAGCGGAAGCTGGCGGGTGCCGCGGCCGCCAGGGCTATCTTGTGCCGCAGCCGCTCCCGGGCCTGGTGCCAGTCGGGGCTTGGGTAGTGCCGGCGGCAATAGACTTCGCAGATGATGGCCAAGAGCGGCACCTCGAACAGTATGGTGTGCAGCCAGGGGCCCTTGATGTGCAGTTCGAGCCGGCCCTGCTCGCAGCCCAGCTCGATAAAGCGCCGATCCAGCCGGAACAGGCGGAGGAAGTGGATAAAGTCGGGCTTGATGTAGTCGAGCCCGGCCAGGTAGTCGAGCTCGTCCTCGTCGAGCCGGAGCCGGCACAGGTGATCGATCTCGGCCTCTATCTCGTCGAGGCAGCCGCTGAAGTCGATGCCCGGGGTGCGGCAGCGGAAGCGGTATTCCACCGGCGCCGCCGGGTGCTGGTGCAGCACCGCCTGCATCATGGTGTATTTGTACAGGTCGGTATCGAGCAGGGAGCGGATCACGGGCTCAGTCATCGGCCTGCTCCAACTGGCCGGCATCGTGCACGAAATGGGCACCCAGCTGGATCATTTCGGCGATGGCGTGGCGGCTGCTTTCGTCGGCCACGCCACGGATGGCGGAGCGGTTGACCACCACGGTGAAGCCGGCGGCCAGCAGTTGCAGCACCGTTTTGTGCACGCAGTAGTCGGTGGCCAGGCCCCCCACCAGCACGGTGCTCACCCCGTTGCAGCGCAGAAACTCGACCAGGCCGGTGCTCTGGCGCTCGGCCAGGTCATGGTAGCAGGCGCCGTAGGGATGCATGTCCGGCTCCACCCCCTTCCACACGAAAAAGTCGTAGTCGGCGGGGTGGGGCAGGCCGGCCAGCAGCTCGAAGCCCTTGGTGCCGGGCACCGCGTGGCGGGGCCAGCGGATGTCCATGTTCCTGGCGCCGGCGATGGGGGTAAAAGGGGGTTCCTGCTCGGTGGCGAGCCAGTGGGCTTGGGGCGAATGGGCGTCCTTGGAGCCGAGCCGGTAGCCGGCGAAGGCGGCCTGGCGGTTGAGTTCGTCGGCGATCTGGTCGCCCTCGGGCACCGGCAGCTCGTCCGGGCAGGCCGGGGTAAAGGTATACTGGGCGTCGACGTCCAGGCTGGCGACACGGTGTTTGGCGGGTAATTTCATGCTCCACCTCCTATGGTTAAGTATGGGCCCGAGGGGCCGGCGCAGCAGTCTGTTAATATTGTTTTGATTGAGTCTAGGGATGATTTGGTTCAGTATCGCCCCATTCGGGGGCTCTCTCCCCATTATCAGCCAAAGGTGAACAAGATGAGCGACAGCCACCAGCAAAACTACCAGCGTTTTATCGATGAAGTGAAAGCCAACCGGGTGATGTGGGGGCTGCGCTTCGGGGACGAGTGGGTGGTATGCGATTCCACCGAGTTCGAAGACACCGAGGTGATGCCGGTCTGGTCCACCGAGGACGAGGCCAGGGCCCAGTGCCTGGAGGAGTGGGCCGACTACGAGCCCTTCGAAATCAGCCTGGCCGAATTCCTGGAGATCTGGGTGGAAGATCTGTCCGAAGACGGCGTGCGCATCGGCCCCAACTGGGACGAGGAGCTGGACGGCATCGAGGTCGACGTGCTGGAGCTGGTCAAGGCCCTGGCCTGAGGGCCTTTATTCTCCGCCGTGAAAAGGGCCCTGCAAGGGCCCTTTTTTGTTGCCGATCTTTCCGCCGTTGGCGCCTCATCCTCAGCCCAGGGCGGATCTCGGCTCTTCGAGGCGGGGGAGTTCCCGCTCGCCGATCACCACCCGGTTGCGGCCGCCCTGTTTGGCCTGGTACAGGGCCTTGTCGGCCAGCATCAGCAACTCGGTTTCCTGCCCGAGTTCGGCGGCGGGCAGCAGGGCGGCGCCGATGCTGACGGTAAAGCGCATGGGCGGACCCGGCTCGGCCTGGGGCAGGAGCAGCCTGGCCACCTCCTGCCGGATCTGCTCGCACAGCCGGATCAGTTGCTGCCGGTTGAGATCGGTGAGGATCAGCGCGAATTCCTCGCCGCCGTAGCGGGCGGCCAGTTCACCGCTGCGCTGGCCGTAGCCTTTCAGGATACGGGCCAGGGCCTTCAGGCATTCGTCGCCGTTCAGGTGGCCGAAGCCGTCGTTGAGCTGCTTGAAATGGTCGATGTCCAGCATCAGCAGGGCCAGGGTGCCGTGGTGCCGGCGGACCCGGTTCAGCGCCTCCCGCAGCGCCAGATCGAAATGGCGGCGGTTGGCCAGGCCGGTCAGGCCGTCCTTCTGGGACAGTTGGTGCAGTTCGTCGTTGGCCTGCCACAGCTTCCGGGTCATGGCCGAATAGTCTTCCACCGCCCGGCAGATGGTATCCAGCTCGCTGAACAGGACCGGAGGCAGCTGGACATGGTCGTTCTTGTCCTGCTCTATGGCGCGCAGGGCCTGCACCGAGGCCTGCAAGGGCCGGAGCACGAAATAATGCAGGGCGGCGAACAGCAGCAGGGTGAGCAGGGTGATGACCCCGATCAGCAGGTAGGTGTAGCGGGTTGCGGCCCCGGCATCCCGGGCGATGTTCTCGGCCAGTTGCTGGACCCGCAGGGCGGCGTCCGTGGTCAGGTAATTGGCTATCTGCTGCAACTGCTGCTGGCCCGCGTTCATCAGTTCGTCCGCCCGGGTGTTGAGGGCCGACACTTCCCGCAGGTGGCGGGCGAGCGCGTCGAGCCACTGCCGGTGCGGCTCGCTGTCGCCGGTTTCCGGCAGCGCCTGGCGCAGCGCTTCCAGCATTGGGGCCAGGCGTGGCCAGCGGATGTCGGTCAGGGGAGGCAGGGGCAGCAGGGGGGCGGCTCCGCCCTGTCCCAATGACCGGACGGGGGAATCCGCAGAGGCAAGCTCGGCCAGCAGCCGACCCACCCTGTCCATTTGTTCCCGCTGCTGGCTCCTTATCTCGATCAGCCGCTTGATGGTTTCCAGGGAGTCGGCGGTGGCGGTGGCCAGGGGGGAGCGGTCTTCCAGCATGAAACTCTGGATCAGCACCTGGGCCTGCAACCGGGCCCGTCGCTCCATGTCGGCGTTCTGGGCCCAGTAAACGGTATTGAGGTAGCTGCTGATCTTCTCGATTTTCAGGGCATGGCGCTGGTGGTTGAGGATCTCCGGCATATGCTGTTCGCGGGTCTGGCCCGAACTCTGGCCGATGCCGGCCAGCAGGGGGACCACCAGCCAGGTGATCCCGGCCATGAACAATAGCAGGGCGCAGACCACCAGGGAAAGGGTGGTGGACAGGCTGGGGTGGAATTCCCGGGATCTCGGTGTCACCGCTCGGCTGCCTCCTGTGCGCCTCAATATACGCTGAACGGAATATATTGACGGTTGATGTGATCGTAGCTGCCGTTCAGGCGGATGGTGGTGATGGCCTTGTTGATCCGCTCGAGCAGCGCCCGCCGGCCCTTGGCCACCGCGATGCGGGCTTCCGCCTGCAGTATCTCGTCGGCCAGGGGCTCGCCCACGTAGTCGAAGGGCGAGCCTGCCGGGCTCTGCAGAAAGCTCAGCAGGTTGATGCTGTCGGACAGCACCAGGTCCACCTTGCCCTCGGCCAGCCAGGCCAGGGCTTCTTCCTGGCTGCGGGCCAGCAGGATATGGCTCTGCCGGTAGCGCTGTTGCAGGAACTCGGCCTGGATGGTGTCGACCCCGGTGGCAAGGCGCAGGCCGGCCAGGGTTTGGGGGGATACGTCGGCATGGCGGTTGGCCTGGCCGGCGAACATCGAATGGGTGCGGTAGTAGTACTCGGAAAAGTCGGCCCGCTCGGCCCGCGCCGGGGTGCGGGCCATGCTGGCCACCACCAGGTCAAACCGGCCCTGCTCCAGGCCGTCGAGCAGCTTGTCCCATTCCTCGGCGACCAGTTCGCATTCGGCCGCCATGGCCCGGCACAGGGCCAGGGCGATGTCCACGTCGAAGCCGGTGAGCCGGCCCTGCTCGTCATGGTAGTTGAAGGGGGGATAGGCGCCTTCGGTGGCCACCACCAGGCGGTCGGCCAGGGCGGGGAACGCCGTGGCCAGCCACCACGCCAGCAGGGGTAAAGCGAATTTCCTCATAACGGGCATCCATGCAAGTCTGGGGAGAGGGAACATATTGCCATCAAATCACGGCCCCGAACACCACTAGCTGCATGGTCGCGGGCCCGGCGGTCTGCGTACGGTATCCGGTCGCTGTAGCATATCCGGCGCGGTTATTTAGGACTCAGGCGCAAAACTCCGTAATCCGGAGGTTATTTAAATCATCTTCAGCTAATACAGCCATGGTTTTGATAAATACCTCTTATTGGGTAAGTGTGACATCGCTGTCTGATTTATATCCATTCGTCAGCGGGGGAATGGCCGTCACGTTTTTTGGCCGTCTTGCCATCCGGCTTATCGACATGGATGGAAATGTGCGGAGCCGGGAGAGTATGAAAGGAACATTCCGTAATACCCTGCATCCGCCTTGGTGCCATGCAAAAAAATATTAATTTTTCATGTGTAAGCTGACACTTATCTTTTTTTTATGCTAATTGTTAATACGCATTGCGGATTGGCGTTACCGTTTGCCGAGCCCCGATCTTAATAATAAGAAAAATGGCAAGGATGATTTTTTAGGGAGCACCTAAAACCCACACTTATTCCTTTTATATTGACCAGGCACTATACCATTGCCAATTCCATGGCCATGGCAGGGGATTATTGTCTCGGATTTTGGATGCCCGGTTTAATTAACTGGCCACAATGTTTGTTTTTTACCGGCTGTTCAGGCCGGCGGGATCCTGCGCGCTTTTTTAGGCGGCCGGGAGAAAGCATGTCCGGGAGGCATAGATGAATAACGCTGACATAGTGCAGGGGGAGCGGAAGGCGCCGGCGGTGCCACTTCTCGTCGCCCTGTCGCCCGTCCTGGTGGCGGTGACGGCCAGCTTGCCGTTGCTGTGGCTCACCGACTTTTCCACCCCCGCCCTGCTGGTGTCCGTGCTGTTGTGCCCGGCCTCTGTTGGCCTGGGGCACTACTGCAGACTCAGCCTGGCCAGGCTGGCCGACGCCCGGGCCGAGGCGGTGGCGCCGCCTTCCCCGGAGCCGGCCGACGGCCCGGCCCTGGCCCAGGCGGTGCTGCCCATACTGGGGCGCCATATCGAGACCGCCCGTGGCCAGACCGAAGAGGCCATCGCCGAACTGACCGGGCAATTTTCTGTCCTGGTGGCGCGGCTGAACGAGCTGGTGGGCGAGTCCGGGGCTTCCATCGCCCGGGGCGAGGAAGACATGAAGGCGGTGACCCGCGCCAGCGAGCAGGCCCTGGCGGAGATAGTGGCCTCCCTGCGCGGTGCCCAGCAGCGCCACAGGGCCATGCTCGACGAGGTGCGGGTGCTGACCGGCTATACCGAGGAGCTGCAGAAGATGGCGGCGGAGGTGGACGCCATCGCCGGCCAGACCAACCTGCTGGCGCTCAATGCCGCCATCGAAGCGGCCCGGGCCGGCGAGGCCGGCCGGGGCTTCGCGGTGGTGGCCGACGAGGTGCGCAGCCTGTCCATCCGTTCCAGCGCCACCAGCAAGAGCATGGCCGACAAGGTCAACGTCATCAACAGGGCCATCCTCGATACCTTCAGCGACAGCGAACAGGCCAGCGCCGAGGACGACAAGGAACTGGACCAGGCGGAGGCCGCCCTGCGCAAGCTGCTGAGCCAGTTCGACGGTACCGCCGAGAGCCTGACCCGGGCGGTGGACAGCACCCGCAGCGAAGGCGAAGGGGTGCGGGGCGAGATAGAGCAGATGCTGGTGTCGCTGCAGTTCCAGGACAGAACCAGCCAGATACTGCGCCAGGTGTGCGACAACCTGGAGGAATTCGGGCGGACCCTGGCGCAGGCGGGGGAGCCCATCGACGTGGATGCCTGGCTGGCGCGCATGAGCCGCAGCTACGCCATGCTGGAGCAGCACCTCATTCACCAGGGCCAGGCCGCCGAACGCCAGGGCCAGTCGGACATTACCTTCTTCTAGGGGAGAACACTCATGGCCAAAACCATCATGATCGTCGACGACTCCGCCTCCTTGCGGCAGGTGGTCAGCATCGCCCTCAAGGGCGCCGGCTACGACACCATCGAGGCCTGCGACGGCCGGGATGCCCTGTCCAAGCTCAATGGCGGCAAGGTGCACCTCATCATCAGCGACGTCAACATGCCCAACATGGACGGCATCAGCTTCCTGAAGGAGGTCAAGCGCCACCCCGGCTACAAGTTCACCCCGGTGATCATGCTCACCACCGAGTCCCAGGCGGAAAAGAAGGCCGAGGGCCAGGCGGCGGGGGCCAAGGCCTGGGTGGTCAAGCCGTTCCAGCCCCAGCAGATGCTGGCGGCGGTATCCAAATTGATCATGCCCTAGGGAGAAACGCCGATGCAGATCGTTGCCGAAACCCGGGAGCAGGGGGTGCTGTTACGGCTGGAGGGGGAGCTGACCATCTACACCGCCGCTGCCCTCAAGTCGCAGCTGGCGCCCTATCTGGCCGGGCCACAACAACTGGGCCTGGATCTGGCCGGGGTCAGCGAGCTGGACAGCGCCGGTTTGCAACTGCTGCTGCTGGCCAAGCGGGAGCTCGACCGCCAGGGCGGGGCCCTGTCCCTGCTCTGGCACAGCCAGGCGGTGCTGGAGGTGCTGGAGCTGTGCCGGCTGAACGCCCACTTCGGCGATCCCCAGTGGCTGCCGGGTGATCCGAGCGCCTGAGCCCCTTATGGCAAGGAGAAGGAATTACAGATGAGCATCAACCTTGATCAGGTACTGCACACCTTTATCGACGAGGCCAGGGAGCTGCTGCAAGAGATGGAGAGCGGCCTGCTGGGGCTGGAGCAGGAGGCCGGCGCCGAGGTGCTGGACGCCATCTTCCGCGCCGCCCACACCATCAAGGGCTCGGCCGGGCTGTTCGGCCTCGACCCCATCGTCGACTTCACCCACGTGGTGGAGGACGTGCTGGACCGGCTGCGGGAGGGCAAGCTGGCCGCCGACGCCGAGCTGGTGGCGCTGTTGCTGGCCGGGCGGGATCATATCGAGCAACTGGTGGACGGGGTGGCGCGGGGCGAACCGCCGGCCGCCGATACCCTGGAGCGGGGCCGGGCCCTGCTGGCACGGTTACAGGCCTTCCGCGGCGGCGTCCCGGCGCCGGTGGCGACGGACGGGCCGGTTTCCCGCCAGCCCCGGGAGGAAGAGAGCGAGGCGGCGGCGAGCCTTTGGCACCTGTCCCTGCGTTTCGGCCCCGAGGTGCTGCGCAACGGCATGGATCCCCTGTCTTTCCTGCGTTACCTGGGCACCATGGGGCGCATCCTCTCGCTGACCACCCTGACCGACGCCATGCCGGCGGCGGCGGAGATGGATCCCGAATCCTGCTACCTGGGGTTCGAGCTCGACTTCCAGTCGGAGGCGGACAAGGCGGCCATCGCCGAGGTGTTCGACTTCGTCCGCGACGACTGCGAGCTGCAGATACTGCCGCACCACGGCAAGGTGTCCGAATATATCGCGCTGATCCGCTCGCTGCCGGAGGACGACGCCCGCTTGGGGGAAATACTGGTGGCGAGCGGGGCCCTGACCCGGCAGGAGCTGGAGCAGGGGCTGGCGGAGCAGGCCGCCGCCGAGGCGGCGCCGGCCCCCCGGCTGGGGGAAGTGCTGGTGGGGCAGCAGGCGGTGGCGCCGGTGCTGGTGCAGACCGCCCTGGAGAAGCAGAGCCAGGGCCGGGAGCAGAAGAAAAAGGAAAGCCGCTATATCCGGGTCCAGGCCGACAAGCTGGACGAGCTGATCAACCTGGTGGGCGAGCTGGTGATCGCCGGCGCCGGGGTCAAGCTGCTGGCCCAGCGCGCCCAGGACACCGCCCTGCAGGAAGCGACCTCGCTGGTGTCCGAGCTGATGGAGGAGATCCGCGACGGGGCCCTGCGCCTGCGCATGGTGCCGATTGGCGATACCTTCAACCGTTTCCAGCGGGTGGTGCACGACGTCAGCCAGGAGCTGGGCAAGGACATCGCCCTGCACATCAGCGGCGCCGACACCGAGCTGGACAAGACGGTGATCGAGAAGATAGGCGATCCCCTGATGCACCTGCTGCGCAACGCCATGGACCACGGCATAGAGACGCCGGCGGCACGGCTGGCGGCGGGCAAGCCGGCCACCGGCAACCTCCGGCTCAACGCCTTCCATGATGCCGGCAGCATCGTCATCGAGATCGCCGACGACGGGGCCGGCCTCGACCGGGAGCGCATATTGCAGAAAGCCATGGAGCGGGAACTGGTCCCGCCGGGGACCAGCCTGAGCGAACAGGAAGTGTACCAGCTTATCTTCGAACCCGGCTTTTCCACCGCCGACACGGTCACCAACCTGTCGGGCCGGGGCGTGGGCATGGACGTGGTCCGCCGCAACATACTGGCGTTGCGGGGGCGCATCGATCTGGACAGCCGGCCGGGGCAGGGCACCCGGATCAGCATCCGCCTGCCGCTGACCCTGGCGATCATCGACGGCTTCCTGGTGGGGGTCGGTGGCGAGCGCTACGTGGTGCCGCTGGACACGGTGCAGGAGTGCATCGAACTGAGCGAGGCGGATCGCCGGCTGGCCCGGGAACACAGCTACCTCAACCTGCGCGGCGAGGTGCTGCCGCTGATCAAGCTCGGCGAGCACTTCGGCCTGGCGGCGGCGAAGGGCCGGCGCGAGAACGTGGTGGTGGTGCAGTGCGCCGGGCAGAAGGCGGGGCTGGTGGTGGACGAGCTGCTGGGGGAGCACCAGACGGTGATCAAGCCCCTGGGCAAGTTGTTCGGCGCCCTGCGGGGCATCGGCGGCTCGACCATACTGGGCGACGGCTCCGTGGCCCTGATCCTCGACGTATCAACCTTTGTGCAAGCAATGATTTCCCGGGAGGGGCGGGCCCTGTCCGCCTAGACGCCGGCGCGGAATAAATCCGTCAGTATCCATCTTAAGGAGAGCACCATGTTTAAAGGAATGAGAGTTGCCACCAAGCTGGCCCTGGGCTTCGGCCTGGTGATCGCCATGCTGCTGTTGGTGTCCCTGGTCGGCATCAGCCGGATGCAGCAGCTCAACCAGGCCCAGCAGATGATCGTCGAGGATCTCTGGCCCAAGACCAAGCGGGCCAACGACGTGATCGACAAGGCCAACGCCATCGCCATTGCCCTGCGCAATATGATGCTGACCCAGGACTCGCGGGATCGGCAACAGCAGCAGGCGCTGATCCAGGATCTCCGGCGGGAGATCGCCGCCGAACTCGAGTGGCTGCAGCAGCGTATCCACTCGGAGCAGGGAACGGCGCTGCTGCGCCAGATCAGCGAACAGCGGCAGCACTATATCGCCGGCCAGGATCGCCTGCTGGGCCTGATCGCCCAGGACAACCCGGACGCCGCCCAGCGCTACCTACAGAACGAACTGCGCCCCGTGCTTCGCGCCTACCAGGACAGCGTGGTGGCCCTGATCGAGTTCCAGGGTGATCTGCTCGAGGCCTCCGGCCTCGAAGCCCACCAGACCTACGAGCAGGCCCGGCTGCTGATGCTGCTGTCCGCGGGCGCCGCCCTGCTGGCCGCGCTGCTGGCCGGCGGGCTGATCACCCGCAACCTGCTGCGCCAGCTGGGCGGCGAGCCGGATTATGCCGCCGCCGTCGCCGGCCGGATCGCCCAGGGGGATCTGTCGGTGGATATCATCCTGCGCCGGGGCGACAGCACCAGCCTGCTGGCCGCCATGAAGGACATGGTGGATAAACTGTCCCAGATCATCGGCGAGGTGCGCACCGCCGCCGACAACCTGGCCAGCGCCTCCGAGGAGGTGAGCGCCACCGCCCAGTCCATGAGCCAGGGGGCCAGCGAGCAGGCGGCGGGAGTGGAGCAGACCAGTGCCTCCATCGAGCAGATGAGCGCCAGCATCAACCAGAACACCGACAACGCCCGGGTCACCGACGGCATGGCCAGCAAGGCGGCGCGGGAGGCGGCCGAGGGCGGCGAGGCGGTGCAGCAGACGGTGGCGGCGATGAAACAGATCGCCCAGCGCATCGGCATCATCGACGACATCGCCTACCAGACCAACCTGCTGGCGCTGAACGCGGCCATCGAGGCGGCGCGGGCCGGGGAGCACGGCAAGGGCTTTGCGGTGGTGGCGACCGAGGTGCGCAAGCTGGCGGAACGCAGCCAGGTGGCGGCCCAGGAGATCGGCGAGCTGTCCGACAGCAGCGTGGCCCTGGCGGAGAAGGCGGGGCGGCTGCTGGAGGAGATGGTGCCGGCCATCACCAAAACCTCGGATCTGGTGCAGGAGATCAGCGCGGCCTCGAGCGAGCAGGCCTCGGGGGCGGCGCAGATCAATACCGCCATGAGCCAGCTGAGCCAGGTGACCCAGCAGAGCGCCTCCAGCAGCGAGGAGCTGGCGGCGACGGCGGAGGAGATGAGCAGCCAGGCGGAGCAGCTGCAGCAGGCGATGAGCTTCTTCAGCCTGGTCGCCGGGGCCGCCGTCAAACGGGAGAGCCGGGCGGCGACCGGCAAGGGCAAAACGGCCAGGCCGCCCCAGCCGGAGCCGGATCTGGGCGAGGGCGAACTGGAGCCCGGCTTCACCCGCTTCTAGGCACGGGCCGGGCGCCCCGGCGCCCGGCATCGGGGAACACAGTGGCAGGGCCCCGGGGCGGGCCCTGGTGCAGGAGGAAAAGCAATGAATGCATTAGTGGCGACAGAGCCCAAGGTCGGCGGCGAGGCCCAGTACCTGACCTTTGTGCTGGGAGGCGAGATGTTCGCCATGGACATCCTCGGCATCAAGGAGATCATCGAGTATGGCAACCTGACCACGGTGCCCATGATGCCCGCCTTCGTGCGCGGCGTCATCAACCTGAGGGGGGCCGTGGTGCCGGTGGTGGATCTGGCGGTGCGCTTCGGCCGGCCGTCCACCCCGATCAACAAGCGCAGCTGCATCGTCATTCTCGAAGTCCATGGCGAGGAGGGCGTGCAGGACATCGGCGTGCTGGTGGACGCGGTGTCGGCGGTGCTCAGCATAGCGGCGGCCGACATCGAGCCGGCCCCGAGCTTCGGGGGCGGCATCCGGGCGGATTTTATCGGCGGCATGGCCAAGGTGGACGGCCGCTTCGTGATAGTGCTCAGCGTCGAGCGGGTGCTGTCGGTGGAGGAAATGGCGCAGCTGTCCCAGGCCGGCGACGGCCGGGCCCCGGTCAGGGAGGGAGAATTCGCCCAGTAATCAGCAACATGGCTCGGCACTGCCAACACCCCAACCAATAACAATAACGGCGGGAACGCAAGGAAACCCTATGTTTCAATTACGGATAAAAACCCTGTTCATGGGCCTGACCCTCGCCTCGCTCGGCATGCTGCTGCTGACCCTGGCGGCGGTCAACCGCTATCAGGCGGCGGTGGAGCAGGTGGCCGAGGCCAAGGACCGGCAGTACCAGTCCTACCTGCTGGCCGATGAGCTGCGACAAAGCTCGGACGATCTGACCCGCCTGGCCCGGACCTATGTGGTCACCGGCGACGGCCGCTTCGAGCAGCAGTACTGGCAGGTGGTGGCCATCCGCAACGGCGAACAACCCAGGCCGGAGGCCTACCACCGGATTTACTGGGACTTCGTGGCGGCGGGAGACGCCAAGCCCCGGCCGGACACCCCGGCGGTGCCGCTCGCCGAGCTGATGCGCCGGGCCGGCTTCACCGAGCAGGAATTCGACCTGCTGGCCGACGCCAACGCCAAGTCCGCCGCCCTGGTGGAGACGGAGGCGGTGGCCATGCAGGCGGTGAAGGATCATGCCGGCGGCGCCCTCGGGGCGGTGAGCCCCGAGCAGGCCCGGCGGATGCTGCACGATGCGGCCTACCACCGGGAAAAGGCCAATATCCAGGGTTCCATCGACGACTTCTTCGTGCTGATGGAAAACCGCACCGCCACCCTGGTGGCGACGGCCCTGGCCGACAAGGACAAGGCCTTTTCCTGGGTGCTGGCCAGCATGGCCGGTACCTTGCTGGTACTGGGGCTGGTGCTCTGGTTCGTGTACCGCCGCCTGGCCGGCTCCCTGGCGGTGGCGGTGCAGGCGGCCGAGCGGCTGGCGGAGGGGGATCTGAGCCAGCCCATCCGGATCCGCTCCCGGGACGAGGTGGGCCTGCTGCTGGCGGCCATGGGCCGGATGCAGGACCGGCTGACCCGGATCATCGGCGAGGTGCGCGGCGCCGCCGACAACCTGGCCAGCGCCGCCGAGGAGGTGAGCGCCACCGCCCAGTCCATGAGCCAGGCGGCCAGCGAACAGGCGGCGGGGGTGGAAGAGACCGGCGCCTCCATCGAGCAGATGAGTGCCAGCATCAACCAGAACACCGACAACGCCCGGGTGACCGACGGCATGGCCAGCAAGGCGGCGCGGGAAGCGGCCGAGGGCGGCGAGGCGGTGCAGCAGACGGTGGCGGCGATGCAGCAGATAGCCCAGCGCATCGGCATCATCGACGACATCGCCTACCAGACCAACCTGCTGGCGCTGAACGCGGCCATCGAGGCGGCGCGGGCCGGGGAGCACGGCAAGGGCTTCGCGGTGGTGGCGAGCGAGGTGCGCAAGCTGGCGGAGCGCAGCCAGGTGGCGGCCCGGGAGATCGGTGAGCTGTCCGACGGCAGCGTGGCCCTGGCGGAAAAGGCGGGGCGGCTGCTGGAGGAGATGGTGCCGGCCATCGGCAAGACCTCGGATCTGGTGCAGGAGATCAGCGCGGCCTCGAGCGAGCAGGCCTCGGGGGCGGCGCAGATCAACACCGCCATGGGCCAGTTGAGCCAGGTGACCCAGCAGAATGCGGCCAGCAGCGAGGAGCTGGCGGCGACGGCGGAGGAGATGAGCAGCCAGGCGGAGCAGCTGCAGCAGGCGATGGGCTTCTTCACCCTGGCCGCCGCCACCGGTACGCCGGCAGCGGCCGGGCGAAGGGCGGGCGCCTTCGATGACAAGGCGGAGCCCGGTTTCGTTTAATCCCGGATTTCCGGGCCGAGGGAGCTTGACCCATGCAGATACCGTCGTTGCAGGATGAGGAGTTCCAGCTGTTCCGGCGCTGGCTGTACCGCAGCGCCGGGATCAACCTGTCCCCGGGCAAGAAGGCGCTGGTGGCGGGGCGGCTGGGCAAGCGGCTGCGCCACCACGGCCTGGGCAGCTACGGCGACTACTTCCGCCTGATCATGGCGGAGCGGGGCGGGGGCGAGCTGCAGACGGCGCTGGATCTGCTGACCACCAACGAAACCTATTTCTTCCGCGAGCCCCGGCACTTCGACTTTCTGCGGCAGCAGGTGCTGCCCGCGCTCGGCAGGGGCCGCCCGGTCCGGCTGTGGAGCGCGGCCTGCTCGTCCGGGGAAGAGCCCTACAGCCTGGCCATGACCCTGGCCGAGGCGCTGGGGGCCGGGCCCTGGGAGCTCGTCGCCTCCGACATCAGCAGCCGGGTGCTGGCGCAGGCCGGACGCGGCCAGTATCCCCTGAGCCGGGCGGAACACATCGATACCCGCCTGCTGCACAAATACTGCCTGAAAGGGGTGGGGGAGCAGGAGGGCAGTTTCCTGGTCGAGCGGCGGCTGCGGCAGCGGATCCGCTTTATGCAGATCAACCTCAACCAGCGCCTGCCCGAGATCGGCGATTTCGATGTTATCTTCCTGCGCAACGTGATGATCTACTTCGATCTCGACACCAAGCGCCAGGTGGTGGAGCGGCTCCTGCCCCGGCTGAGGCCGGGCGGCTATTTTATCGTCAGCCATTCGGAGAGCCTGAACGGGGTGTCCGAGGCGCTCCGGCTGGTGCAGCCGTCCATCTACCGCAAGCCATGACACCGGGCGAGGTCGAGGAGGTGCTACTGCAGCCCGGCCAGTTCCATTTCGGCGGCCCGGCCACCCGCGTCCGCACCCTGCTCGGCTCCTGCGTCGCCATGGTGTTGTGGCACCCCCGCCGGCAGCACGGCACCGGGCTGGAGGAGTACCAGTGCAAGCTGTTCGGCGGTGGCAACATGTTCGGCGCGCCGGTGCCCGCCCGCCTCGACGTGGCCCGGCAGAACGTGGCGGCGGCCCTCCGGCTGGTGCGCGAGCACCGCCTGCGGCTGGTGGCCCAGAGCCTGGGCCAGAGCGGCCACCGCAAGGTGGTGTTCGAGGTGTGGAGCGGGGTGGTCTGGGTCAGCCACAGTCCCCTGAAGGGAGTGGAGGAACAAGGATAAGATGAAAAAAATCAAGGTATTGCTGGTAGACGACTCGGCGGTGATGCGCCAGGTGCTGGTGGCGCTGCTGGAGCGGGAGCCGGACATGCAGGTGCTGGGCACGGCCTCGGATCCGCTCTTCGCCCTGGACAAGATGGCGCGGGACTGGCCCGACGTGATAGTGCTGGATGTGGAGATGCCGCGCATGGACGGCATCACCTTCCTGAAGAAGATCATGGCCGAGCGGCCCACCCCGGTGGTGATCTGCTCGTCCCTGACCGAGCAGGGGGCCGAAACCACGCTGCAGGCCCTGGCCGCCGGCGCCGTGGAGATCATCACCAAGCCCAGGGTGGGGCTGAAGCAGTTTCTGCAGGACTCGTCCGCCGCCCTGGTCGGGGCGGTGCGCGCCGCGGCCCAGGCCAGGGTGGCGGACGAGTCCTGCAGAAACTGCTTAAGCCCCACCCTGGGC
>NZ_NMUO01000049.1 GCF_002237365.1 Zobellella denitrificans | reverse complement strand
TTTTCACGTAGTCGGCGTGGCCGGGGCAGTCAACGTGCGCGTAGTGACGGATTTCGGTGTCATACTCGACGTGGGAAGCGGCGATGGTGATACCACGGGCTTTTTCTTCCGGAGCGTTGTCGATCTGATCGAACGCGCGGGCAGCGCCACCAAACTTCTTGGCCAGGACGTTGGTGATGGCAGCGGTCAGGGTCGTTTTACCGTGGTCAACGTGGCCGATGGTACCAACGTTAACGTGCGGTTTTGTACGTTCAAATTTTTCTTTAGACATGCTCGTCCCTCTAACTGGTTGGGTGGTGAGCTATACCACGCGAGTCGCAAGTAGGAAGTATATAACAAAAAAGGCTTGAGGGTGCCTGGGCAAAGAAGTGGTGCTGATACCCAGAATCGAACTGGGGACCTCACCCTTACCAAGGGTGCGCTCTACCATCTGAGCTATATCAGCACTGGAGCGGGCAGCGGGAATCGAACCCGCATCATCAGCTTGGAAGGCTGAGGTAATAGCCATTATACGATGCCCGCGGTTTTCTTTACTTGAACTACCTCAAACCGCTTTTTTCAGTCCCCGCCGGGGCGAACACTGGAAACTGGTGGAGGGGGCTGGATTCGAACCAGCGAAGGCGGAGCCGTCAGATTTACAGTCTGATCCCTTTGGCCACTCGGGAACCCCTCCAGATTTTAAATGGTGCCGGCAGAAGGAGTCGAACCCTCGACCTACTGATTACAAGTCAGTTGCTCTACCAACTGAGCTATGCCGGCACACGAGCGAGGCGAATTCTAGGGCAAGCCGGGCCGCAGATGCAACACCCTGCGCCAAGTTTTTCTCGCGGCCCGCGTCAAGCGCGCAAAAAAACGCCAGCAACCCGCACCACGCCGCCGGGCCGGACCGCGGCTGTGACCAAAGAGGGACCCCGTACCGCCTTGTTCATCCCCACCCCATGGTGTATCGTCGCCGGGCGACTCACAGGACTTTCCGATGAAGATAGACAACTACTCACCCTATCTGGCCTTTTCCCGCGAGACCTGGTCAGAGCTGCGCGACGCGGTGCAACTGCCCCTGAGCGAGGACGAACTCAGGCGCCTGCAGGGGATCAACGACAGGGTGTCCCTGGCCGAGGTGCGGGACATCTACCTGCCCCTGTCCCGCCTGCTCAACCTCTATATCAAGGCCAAGCAGCGGCGCAACCGGGTGCTGGATCAGTTTCTCGGCAAGGAGCCCCATCATGTCCCCTATGTGATCAGCATCGCCGGCTCGGTGGCGGTGGGCAAGAGCACCACCGCCCGCATCCTGCAGGCCCTGCTGGAGCGCTGGCCCCAGCATCCGCGGGTGGCCCTGGTCACCACCGACGGGTTCCTCTATCCCAACCATGTGCTGGAGCAGCGCGGCCTGATGCGCAGAAAGGGCTTTCCCCAGTCCTATGATATCCGCCGCCTGGTCCAGTTCGTGTCCGACATCAAGTCGGGCAAGCCCAGGGTCACGGCCCCCGTCTATTCCCATCTGGTGTACGACATAGTGCCGGATCAGGAGGCGGTGGTGGAGCAGCCGGACATCGTCATCATCGAAGGGCTCAACGTGCTGCAGAGCGGCATGGACTATCCCCACGAGCCGCACCGGGTGTTTGTGTCCGACTTCGTGGACTTCTCCATCTTCGTGGACGCGGACGAACGGCTGCTGAAGACCTGGTATGTGGAGCGCTTCCTCAAGCTGCGCTCGGGCGCCTTCACCGATCCCGACTCCTACTTCCACCACTATGCCCGGCTCAGTGAAGAGGAAGCGGTGACGGTCGCCAGCCGCATCTGGCAGGAGATCAACTACAAGAACCTGAAGCAGAATATCCTGCCCACCAAGGACAGGGCCGAGCTGATCCTCACCAAGGGCAGGGAGCACGAGGTGGAGCAGGTCTGGCTGAAGAAATAAACCGTCAACGCCGTGAAGCATGAAGCGGGAGGGTCACTCCACGCCTCACGCCTCACGATACTTGACCGCCAGCTCCGCGCAACGATATCTCCCCGCCCAAAAAGCGTTTTATCTCGCCATTGTCCAGCTCCAGCAGCAGGGCGCCCTGGTCGTCGATGCCCCGGGCCCGGCCGTGCACCTCCTGCTCCCCCATCAGCACCCGCACCGGCTTGCCGTTGAAGTAATCGAGCCGGTTCCACTGCTCGCGGAAGGCGGCGATGCCCTCCCGTTCGAACAGCGCCAGGTAGCGTTGCAGATAACCGACCAGGGCCACCACCAGGGCATTGCGATCCGCAATCTCGCCCAGTTCGGCCAGCTCGGCCCAGGGCTGGTCGATGCGCGTCTGTTCATCCTTGGGCAGCAGCAGGTTGAGCCCCATGCCGATCACCAGGTGGCAGGGGCCGCCGGCGGTGCCGGACATCTCCACCAGTATGCCCGCCAGCTTGCGGCCGCCCAGGTAGAGATCGTTGGGCCATTTCAGCTGCACCCCCTCGAAGCCCTGGGCTTGCAGGGCCTCCACCACGGCGATACCCACCACCAGGCTGAGCCCCATGGCCGCCGCCATGCCCTGCTCCAGCCGCCAGTACAGACTCAGAATCAGCTGGCCGCCGAAGGGCGACACCCAGTGCCGCCCCCGCCGGCCGCGGCCGGCGGTCTGGCATTCAGCCAGGCAGACGTCCCCCTTTTCCAGCCCGGGAATGGACTCCAGCCAGTGCTGGTTGGTGGAGCCGATCACCGGTACCACCTCGACCCGGGTGGGGGCCAGCTCCCGGCCCAATCGAACCGGATCCAGCAGGCTGAGCGGCACCGCCAGCCGGTAGCCCTTGCCGCTCACGCTGTATACGTCGAGCCCCAGGCGCTTGAGCGCCTGCACGTGCTTGCTCACCGCCGCCCGGCTGACCGACAGCGCCTCACCCAGTTGCTCGCCGGAGTGGAAGTGACCGTCCGCCAGCATGCGCAGCAGGCTTTCCCGCAGCGGCGTCAGTTCAGACATGCCAGCACCTCGTCCAGGTTGCTTTCCCCCCGGGGGCCCATCACGCGCACCTCGGGCTCGAGGCGCACCCCGAACTGCTGTTCCACCCGCTCCCGCACCAGCGCCGCCAGCCGGACGATATCCTCGGCGGTGGCCCCGCCCAAGTTGACCAGCACCAGGGCCTGGTGCTCGTGCACGCCAGCCCCGCCCAGGCGGCAACCCTTGAGGCCGGCCTGGTCGATCAGCCAGCCGGCAGCCAGCTTGATCAGTCCCGGCTCGGCCGGGTACACCGGCAGCGCCGGCCAGGCCAGCTTGAGCGCCTCGGCCTGGGCCTCGCCCACCTTGGGGTTCTTGAAGAAGCTGCCGGCGTTGCCCAACAGGGCCGGATCCGGCAACTTGGATCGGCGGGTGGCGCATACCTGCTCGAAGATTTGCGCCGGACTGGCCGCCTCCCCCAGCGCCGCCAGGGGGCCATAGCCCAGCACCGGCCGCCAGTCCTTGGGCAGGCGCAGGGTAAGGCTCAGGATCAGGTGTCGACGGGCGGCGTGCTTGAACACGCTGTCCCGGTAGCCGAAGGCGCAGTCGGCCGCCGGCCAGTGACGGATCTCGCCGCTGTCCCAGTCGAAGCTTTCCACCGACTCGCAAAACTGCGCCAGCTCGATCCCGTAGGCGCCGATGTTCTGGATGGGGGCGGCGCCCACGGTGCCCGGGATCAGGGCCAGGTTTTCCAGTCCCGGCATGTCCCGCTCCAGGGTATGGCACACCAGCCCGTGCCAGCTCTCCCCGCCTTCGGCCCGCACCAGCCAGGCATCGCCGGCATCGGTCACGGTGATGCCCCGCAGCCGGTTGACCAGCACGGTGCCCTCGAAGGGCGCGGTGAACAGCAGGTTGGAGCCCTCCCCCACGAAGAGGGGAAGCGCTTCCCGCAATGACCGCCACAATTCTGGCAGCTGGCTGCGCCGCTCCAGCACCAGCAGGGTGCGGGCGTGCTGGGCCAGGCCGAAGGTGTTGAAGGGAAGAAGGGAAACCGGGCTCGTCGACATGATGGCATATCCTGAATAAAGGCGGCCCCAGTGTACCTCAAGACGACGGCCGGGTTAACCGGCCGCTCGTCCGCACCATCTTTGCCCGGGAGTAAAAGTCATTTACCGGCCGCAGGCTAAAGCCGTCTTGATCCCACCGCCGTTTTGACCTGAAATCGAACTCCCTTTCGTCAACCGCGGCTGGAGCATGATGAGCAAGCAGCAAAGCACCCAACTGATCCGGGATTATTACCAGGCATTCAACAACGGCGACATGGAGGCCTTCCTCGGCCTGCTGAGCGACGAGGTGGCCCACGACATCAACCAGGGCGGACGGGAAACTGGCAAGGCCGCCTTCGCCGACTTCATGGCGCGCATGAACCGCCACTACCGGGAGCAGCTGACCGACATCCAGATCCTGGTCAGCGAGGACGGCAGCCGGGCCGCCGCCGAATTCGTGGTGCTGGGGGAATACCTGCACACGGATCAGGGACTGCCCGAGGCCCGCGGCCAGCGCTACCGGCTGCCGGCCGGCGCCTTCTTCGAGATCCGGGACAACAGGGTGGCGCGGATCAGCAACTACTACAACCTGAACGACTGGATAGCCCAGGTCGGCGGATGAACGGCTCCCTCCGCCTACTGGCGGCCAGGGGCGCCGAGCTGGCCCCCTGGCTCAATGCCCTGGCCGAATTGCGCATCCGGGTGTTCCGGGACTATCCCTACCTCTACGACGGCAGCCTGGAATACGAGATGGCCTATCTCGCCCCTTACCTGCAGTGCGAGGACAGCCTCTGCCTGCTGGCCCTGGACGGCGATCGGGTGGTGGGCGCCTCCACCGGCCTGCCCCTGGCCCGGGAGGTGGACGAATTCCAGGCGCCCTTCCTGGCCCGGGGTGTGGCGGTGGAGGACATCTTCTACTGCGCCGAGTCGGTGCTGCTACCGGACTACAGGGGCAGGGGCCTGTACCGTGCCTTCTTCGCAGGACGGGAAGCCCATGCCAAGCACCTGGGCTTTGCCCAAGCCGCCTTCTGCGCCGTGGTGCGCCCCGAGGATCACCCCCTGAAGCCGGCCGGCTACCGCCCCCTCACCACTATCTGGGCCCGTTTCGGCTACCACCCCGTCCCCGGACTGGACACCCGGTTCCGTTGGAAGGACAGGGACCAGGCGGACGAAACCGACAAGCCCATGCAGTTCTATCTCAAGTCCCTGGAGGCGTAGCCATGACCCCTGCCCTCACCCTCGCCAGCGCCCAGTATCCCATCGAGTTTCTCGGCAGTTGGGCGCGCTTCGAGCAGAAGCTGGATCGGCTGCTGGAAGAGGCCCTCGACCAGGGCGCCAACTTCCTGTTGCTGCCGGAATACTTTTCCATGGAGCTGGCCTCCCTGTTCGACGAGGCCGTCTACCGCTCCCTGCAGCACCAGCTGGAGGCCCTGCAGGCGCTGCTGCCCGGCTTTCTCGGCTATTTTTCCCGCCGGGCCCGGCGCCACGGCCTGCATATCCTGGCCGGCACCTTCCCGGTGCGGCGGCCAGACGGCCGCTACGTCAACCGGGCCCATCTGTTCCGCCCCGACGGCGGCCACGACTGGCAGGACAAGCTGCAGATGACCCGCTTCGAGCGGGAACAGTGGGGCATAGAACCGGGCGAAACCATCAAGGTGCTGGACACCGCCTTCGGCAAGGTGGGGGTCGCCGTCTGCTACGACAGCGAATTCCCGCTCATCGTGCGCCGGCAGGTGGAGGCCGGCGCCCGGCTGATCCTGGTGCCCAGTTGCACCGACACCGAAGCCGGCTTCAACCGGGTCAGGATCGGCAGCCAGGCCCGAGCCCTGGAGAACCAGTGCTTCGTGGCCCAGTCCCCCACCATAGGGCAGGCGCCCTGGTCGGAGGCGGTGGACGTCAACACCGGCCGGGCCGCCGTCTACAGCCCGGTGGATTACGGCTATCCCGCCGACGGCGTGCTGGCCATGGGCCAGGCCGACCAGCCCGGCTGGGTGCTGGCCCGGCTGGATCTCGACGCCCTGGAACGGGTGCGCACCCAGGGCCAGGTGTTCAACCACAGAGACTGGGACGGCCAGCTTCGGCTCTAGAGCGCCGATCAGTTTAAAAATCGGCCAATCAGCTATTTGTTGTCTGTTGCAACGTAGATAAGAGTCAACAGGGCCACCTCCGCCGACACGCCGCAAGTACGTCCCTGTAGGCTCGCACCTGCCATCCCTGGCAGGTGACGGTCGGCGGAGGCCATCCCTGTTGCCTCTTCCAAGCTCCGGCGCCGTCTGAAGGTGGTGCCAACAGGCGGCAGCGGGGGCGATAGGGAGGACAAAGAGCGCTGCTCCGCCGGCCCTCCGCGCCAGGGAGGGCGCGGCGGAGCCCCCCAGGGATGGGTCCACGGCGTGCCGGAGGAGGAGTGCCCTTTGGCCGACAGCCTGCGTCTCGTCAGAAGCCATCGACGCCTCCGACAAAGGGGTAAAACTTAGGCGGTACCGACTCTTGGGGCGCGGCCCGCCCGCATGAGGGTGGCACCGAGCTGCTGTAGATGCCGCTGTAGATGCCGCTTTAGCTGGCATGAGCCGGCACAAACCGGCACAAACCGTGCGGGCAAGGATGCCCAATTTCCGCATTCCCCGCCCTTTGCAGGTTTGCGCCACGTGAACGGGCACCTACAGGTGAGATATCGCACTGCTCACGTTTTAAACTGATCGGTGCTCTAGGCCTTTCTACTCCGCCAGGAAGGCCTGCACCTCGTCCGCCGCGATGGCGAAGTTGAAGTGGCCCCCCGCCTGCACGCCCTTGGTGGTGATGCCGAGCAGCCGCCCCTCCGCATCGAACAGGGCGCCCCCCGAGGAGCCATAGGTCACGGGGGCGGTGGTCTGGATAAGCCGCACCCCCTGCTCCCTTCTCAGGGCCGAGACGATGCCTTCGGTCAGGGTCTTGTCAAAGCCCGCCGGGGCTCCTATGGCGAAGACCCGCTCCCCGACCCGGATGCTGTCGTAGGCCCTGATGCCACGAGTGAAGACAAGCTCCTGGCTGGGCTCCACCAGCTCGAGCAAGGCCAGATCGCGCACGGGATCCGTCCTGACCACCCGCCACAGCAGCACGTCGCTCTCCCGCACGGCCTCGCCCCCGGCGTCGATACTGACGGGAACGCCGCCGCCGACCACCAGGTGATGATTGGTCACGGCCCGAAACTTATCGATGGCGATGGCCGAGCCCAGGCTGAGCGGCCTGATCTCGCCGCTCCGCTGTTCGTAGACGGTGATCTTGTAGATGCTGGACTTATGCCGCTCATAGAGGGCAATCGCCGCCTGGGAGGCGCTCTCCTCCTGAGGCAGGGCCGGCGCCGCGCCGCCCACGGCCTGGACGGGGGCGGCGACCAGGGACGGAGGATCGGCTAACCGCGCCAGGGCGCGGCCACACTCCGCCAGGCCCTGATCGGCACAGGCCCGGTAGTGTGCCAGGGCTTTCTGCCGGTGCTGGTACGCCGCGCCATGCTCACCCTGATAGATGCCGCCCAGCCGCAGGTGAGCCTGGGGGCTCCACACCGGATCCGGACCGCCGGCCGCCCGACCGTACCAGAGGATGGCCTGCTCCATGTCGCGCTCCGTGCCCCGGCCCTCGAGATACATCCCGGCCACCACAAACTGGGCTCTGGGAGAAGCCTGGATCTGCGCCGCCCGGAGGTACTGCTGAAAGGCCCGGGCATCATCCCCCTGCCGCTCGGCGTTGTATGCCTCCTGCAGCCGGGCCTCCTCCGCCATCTGGCAGCCGCCCAGCAGCAGGAAGAAAAGGATGAGCCACGGTCGTTTCATGTCCATGCTCCCGAGAGATACCGCAGGGGAGCCTAGCCCGGCCCCAAAACCTAAGCATAGCAGCGGGGGCCCGCGCTCAGCTCCCCTTGCCGGCACGGCGGCCCCGTCCACTCCTGCCGCGCCCGCCGGCCCGGCGCGGCCTGGCGGCGGGCGTGGCCTTCAGCCCCCGGAAGCCGGCGGGGCTGACCTGGCTCATCAGGGTCGGCAGCGCCGCCTCCAGCTCCGCCATAAAGGCCTGGTAGCTGCCTTCCTTGCGGCTGATGGCATCCAGCGCCGCCTCCCAGCGGGCGGTCATGTCCGGGGTGCTGGCCGCCTCGGGCAGGCTGGCGATCAGTTGCCGGCCCGCTTCGGTGGCGCGGATCTGCCTGCCCTCCCGGCACAGGAAACCGCGGCCGAACAGCAGCTCGATGATGCCGGCCCGGGTCGCCTCGGTGCCCAGGCCGTCGGTCTCGCGCAGTATCTTCTTGAGTCCGGGATCGGTGACGTAGCGGGCGATGTGGGTCATGGCCGACAGCAGGGTGGCGTCGGTGAAGTAGCGGGGCGGCTGGGTCAGCTTGTCGAGCAGCTCACCCTCCAGGCACAGCAGTTCATCGCCCTCCCGCAGCTCAGGCAGGGCGGCTTGCAGCTCGGGATCCTCCTCCGGCTCGCGCTGGTCGGGCTTGGCGAAGAGCGCCTTCCAGCCCGGCGCCACCTGCTGTCGGGCCCGGGCCAGGAAGCGGCCGCCGGCGATCTCGAGCTCCAGTTGCCGATCGTCGTATTGCCAGTGGGGGTAGAACTGGGCCAGGTACTGGCGGGCGATCAGATGATAGATGTGGCGCTCGGTGGCGGACAGCCGGTCGCCGTCCATGGTCCGGGCGGTGGGGATGATGGCGTGATGGGCCTCCACCTTCTTGTCGTCCCAGGCCTTGCCGCGCCGGGCCAGATCCGCCCCCGCCAGGGCCGGCGCCAGCTCGGGGCAGACCCGGGCCAGGGCCCCGGTCACGGCGCCGGCCTGGGGGAAATGTTCTTCCGGCAGGTAGCGGCAGTCGGAACGGGGATAGGTGATCAGCTTGTGCCGCTCGTACAGGGCCTGGCAGGTGTCGAGCACCTGCTGGGCACTGAGTCCAAAGCGACGGGCGGCGTCTATCTGCAGGGCCGAGAGGTTGTAGGGCAGCGGCGGCGCCTGCCGCTGGCGCTGCCGCTCGGCCCGGAGCACCCGCCCCGGCTGGCCGGTGATGCGCCGGATCACGTTTTCCGCCAGGGCCCGGGACAGCACCCGGCCCTCCTCGTCCTGCCAGGGCTGGCAGGCCTCGCTCGGCTGCCACTTGGCCTTGACCCGCTCGCCGCCTTCGGTCTGCAGCAGGGCCAGCACCTCGTAGTAGGCTCTGGGCTCGAAGGCGTCTATCTCCCGATCCCGCCGCACCACCAGCCCCAGCACCGGGGTCTGCACCCGCCCCACCGACAGCACTCCCTGGTAACCCTGGCTCCGCCCCGCGATGGTGCACAACCGGCTCATGTTGATGCCGTAGAGCCAGTCGGCCCGGGAACGGGCCAGGGCAGATACCGACAGGGGCACGAAATCGCGGTTGGGCCTGAGGCTCTCCAGCGCCCGCCGCACCGCCGCCGGGTTGAGATCGCTGATCAGGCAGCGCCGCACCGCCTCCCGCCGGGTGGCGGGCACGCCGCAGAAACGGATCACCTCGTCCACCAGCAACTGCCCTTCCCGGTCCGGATCCCCGGCGTGGACGATGGCGTCCGCCTCCTTCAGCAGCCTTTTCAGCACCGCCAGCTGGCTGCGGGTCTTGGCCTTGGCCTCGAGCTTCCACTCCCGGGGAATGATGGGCAGGTGCTCCCGCCGCCACTGCTTGAAGGCGGGATCATAGGCATCGGGCTGGGCCTGCTCCAGCAGGTGGCCGATGCACCAGCTGACCACGTCGCCATTGCCCAGGCGGATAAACCCCTCCCCCTTGTGGTGGGGCTTGGGCAGCACCTCGGCCAGGGCCCGGCCCAGGCTGGGTTTTTCGGCGATATAGAGGATCATGGCGGCACTGAACAACTGTATGTATGCACAGGGTAGCAGCCGGCCCCGGCCGGCTCAATAATCCCCGTGCAGCAAGAAGTCGTCCATGGCCTCCACCAGGTAGGGCCAGTCGGCCTCGGGCACCGGCGTGGCCGGGTCTTCCTCGCCCTCGCCGTACTCGTCCCAGTAGTGGGCGCGCAGGGCCAGGGGAAAGTCGCCGTAGTCCTCGGCCAGGGCCCGCAGCGACCCGAACCAGAGGATGCGGGTCAGGCCGGCGGTGAGATCGTTGAGGTATTCCACCAGAGTCTCGGGGTCGGGGAACTGTTCCATCAGCAGCTCAAAGCGCTCCCGGGCCGCGGCGGTCTGGTCGGGATCCAGCTCGCCCAGCTCGGCCACATGGTACAGGTAGTCCTGCAGCAGGTAATGGCGGGCCTGCTCCTCGCCGGACAGCCACTGGCAGCGGGTTTCCTTGCGGCTGATCACCGACAGGGCCACCCCCTCGTCGAGAAAGCACAGTGCCCACAACTGATCGTCCATTCGCTACTCCGGAGCTTGATTGAAAGGGCCGCAGTGTAGCCTAAAGCGCGCCGCGCCGGTATGCCCCCCGCCACCAGCGGGCGAACTTGTCCCGCCGCCACCACAGCAGCGCCAGGCTGAGGCCCAGATAGATGGCGGGCTCCAGCCAGCCGGACTTGACCGCCCACCAGAAATGCACCGGCACCAGCAGCGCCGCCAGGTAGATACCGTTGTGCAGTTGTTGCCAGCGTCGGCCCAGCCGCCGCTGCCAGCCCTGGGTGGAGGTAGCCGCCAGCAACAGCAGGACCAGCCAGGCCGCCATGCCCAGGGTGATAAAGCCACGCTCGATGATTTCGGCGCCGATCTGGCCCCAGGCCAATTGCAGATCCAGCACCAGCCACACCAGCAGGTGCAGGCTGGCATAGGCGAAGCACCAGAGCCCCAGCGGCCGCCGCAGCCGGATCAGCCAGCCCGCCCTCAGCCCCTTGGCCAGGGGCGAGACACACAGGGTCAGCAGCAGCAGGCGCAGGGCCCAGTCCCCCAGGTACTGCAGCAATTCGGGCACCGGGTCGGCGCTGAAGCGGCCGGCGGCCAGGGCCCAGGGCAGCCACAGCAGCGGCAGGGCGGCCCCCAGTTGCAGGGCCGCCTTCAGCCAGGGCAGTGAGTTCGGGTTCAGTCGCATCAGTAGAAAGCCTTCAAATCCATGCCCCGGTAAAGGGACGCCACCTCTTCCTCATAGCCGTTGAACATCAAGGTCGGCTGGCGCGTACTGCCGAACAGGCCACCCTCGCCGATGACCCGCTCGGTCGCCTGGCTCCAGCGCGGATGGTCGACGGTCGGATTGACGTTGGCGTAGAAACCGTATTCGTGGGCCGCCAGCCGGTTCCAGGTGGTGGGCGGCTCCTGCTCGGTCAGCCGGATGCGGACGATCGACTTGATGCCCTTGAAGCCGTATTTCCATGGCACCACCAGCCGCACCGGGGCGCCGTTCTGGGGCGGCAGCGTCTTGCCGTACATGCCCACCGTCAGCAGGGTCAGGGGATGCATGGCTTCGTCCAGGCGCAAGCCTTCCACGTAGGGGTAATCGATGCCACCCCCCACGAAGCGGGACGCCTGGCCACGCATCTGTTCGGGGTCGTAGAGCGTTTCAAAGGCCACGTATTTGGCCCTGGAGCTGGGCTCGGCGGCGTTGATGATGTCGGCCAAAGGCACGCCCAGCCAGGGGATCACCATGGACCAGGCTTCCACGCAGCGGTGCCGGTAGATGCGCTCCTCCAGCCGCTGCCGCTCGATCCAGGCCCAGACATCCAGGGTCCGGGGCCTGGCCACCTCCCCTTCGATGACCAGGGTCCAGGGGCGGGTCTTGAAATCCTGGGCATGGCGGGCCGGATCCGATTTGTCGGTGCCGAATTCGTAGAAGTTGTTGTAGCTGGTGGCGACCTTCTCGGCGGTCAGCGGCAGCGCGGGGCGGTAGGCGGCGGGTTGGTCGAACTCGAGCGGCAGGGTCCTGGCCCCCTGCTGCGGGTCATCGTCCAGCAGGTTGCCGAGCAGGCCGGCATGGGCGGGGCCGCTCAGGGCGGCGGCGCCGAGCCCCAGTCCCAGGCCTTGCAGGATCCGGCGGCGGTCGCGATACACCGCCTCCGGGGTGACCTGATGTTCGGACAGGGCCGATTTCTTCTTGATGTTGATCCGCATATGGCTCTCTGTGTTCATAAGGTTGTATACAAAGAGCCGGACTCCGGCGGAAAAATTTCGTCAGTCGCCCTTGTCCTTGTAGGCACCGGCCTCTATGCCATGGCGGTTGAGCAGCTTGTAGAAATCGGTGCGGTTGCGCCCGGCCAGGGAGGCCGCCTGGGTGACGTTGCCGTCGGTCATGCGCAGCACCTTGTTGAGATAGACCCGCTCGAACTCGGCCCTGGCCTCGTTGAAGGTGGGGAAGTGATCGCTGTTGCCCGCCAGTATGGTCTCGACCAGCTGGGCGCCGATCACCGGGGCCGAAGCCAGCGCCACCGCCTGCTCCACCACGTTGAGCAGTTGCCGCACGTTGCCCGGCCAGCTCGCCGCCGCCAGCATCGCCAGGGCTTCGGGGGCGAAACCGGTCACCTGGGTGGCCTGGCGCTGGCGGATCTGTTCCAGGAAGTGGCGGGCCAGCAGGGGGATGTCTTCGGGCCGCTCGCGCAGCGGCGGCAGCGCCAGGTTGACCACGTTCAGCCGGTAGAAGAGATCCTCGCGAAAGCGTCCCTCCTCCATGGCGGCCACCAGATCCCGGTTGGTGGCGGAGAGGATACGCACGTCGGTCCTGACATTGCGGGTACTGCCGAGCGGGCGTACCTCCTGCTGCTCCAGGGCACGCAGCAACTTGACCTGCAGCGCCGGCGGCATGTCGCCGATCTCGTCCAGGAAGAGGGTGCCGCCATGGGCGGCCAGGAAGATGCCCGGGTGATCGGAGATGGCCCCGGTAAAGGCGCCCTTGACGTGGCCGAACAGCTCCGACTCCAGCAATTGCTCGGGCAGGGCGGCGCAGTTGAGGGCGATAAAAGGATAGTCCCGGCGCGGGCTGGCGTCGTGGATGGCCTTGGCCAGCAGCTCCTTGCCGGCGCCGGAGGGACCGGTGATCAGCACGCTGATGTCGAGCGGCGCGATACGCCGGGCCTGTTCCAGCACCGCCGCCATCGCCGGGCTGCGGGTCAGGATGCTGTGCTGCCAGTCGTCCTCGTCGGCCGGCAGCGACACCGCCAGCGCCTCGTTGATGGTCTTGCGCAGGGCTTCCTTGTCGATGGGCTTGGTCAGGAAGCCGAACACCCCGGAACGGGTGGCGGTCACCGCATCGGTGATGGAGCCGTGGGCGGTCATGATCACCACCGGCAGGCCCACGTGGGCACGCTGGATCCGATCGAACAGGGCCAGGCCGTCCATGCCGTCCATCTTGAGATCGCTCAGCACCAGATCGGGCCTGTCCCGCTCCAGCCACTCCAGCGCCTCGGCCCCGGAGGTGGCGGTACCAACTTCGAAGCCCTCGCTCTTGAGCCGCAGCCCCAGCAACTTCAGCAGGCTGGCATCGTCGTCCACCAGCAGTATCTTGGCTTTACGCTTCATTGGGCCGGCTCTTGGTATCTGCGTTCATTGATCTGCTCGTCGATGGTGGCCAGTTCGTTGAGCTTCTTGGTCAGGCTGTCGACCTGCTGCTGCCGTTCGCCCAGTTGCCGGTTCAGGCTCAGCAGCTCCTGGTTATAGCCCTGATACAGGGAAAAGAACTGCTGCAGGCGGGTGTTGACCCCCGCCGTCCCCTGCCGGAACAGCTGCTGGGCCTGCTGGCGCTGGCCCATGCTGGCCCGGGGATGGCTGAGCCAGAGCGCCAGCCGCAACTGATCCTCGCCCCGGGCGCCCCGCAGCAGCTGCAGCTGGCGCTGGCGCTCAGCCTCGCTGCTGGCCATGACGGTGGCGGCCAGTTGCAGCCAGCCGTGCAGTTCATCGGCGTCGGAGGCCGGGCTCCAGGCCGGCTCCGGCTGCCGCTGATGCGGCAGCGAATAGGGCAGTGAACAACCGGCCAGCACCAGCGCCAGCACACCGCAAAGCCAAACTCTCGTCATTTATGATTCCTTATCCGTACTCTGGGGTAGACACAGTTCAAAACAGACCAGCGCCGTCGTTTCCGTATTCAGGGTCAGCCGCCCACCCATGCTGATGGCCGCCTCCCGGGCGATACTCAGGCCGATGCCGGACCCTTTCAGCACTCCCTTGCGCTCCTGGCTGCCCTGCACGAAGGGTTCGAAGATCCGCTCCCTGTCCTGCTCGGGGATGGGTTGTCCGCTATTGGCGACAGTCAGGCAATAATCCTGCTCCAGGACCCGGGCTTCGATGCGGATCTCGCCCTCTGCATCCCCGTAATTTACCGCATTGGAGATCAGATTATCCAACACCAGCTTGAGCCGGTGCGCATCGGCCAGGGGCGGCTGCTCGTCCAGGGCCAGGCTGACCTTCATCCCCTTGTTCTCTATGGTCAGGCGATGGGCCTCCAGGCTCTGCTCCAGCAGGGGCAGCAAGGCGACCTCTTCCCGGAACACCTGTACCTGCTGCACCCTGTTGTAGTCGAGCAACTGCTCGATCAGCCCCTGCAGGCGGTAGCTGTTGTGCACCAGCAACTCGCAGATCTCCTCCTGCTCGCTGGTAAGCGGACCCGTGACCTTTTCCGCCAGCAGATCGGCCCCTTCCCGCAGGCTCGCCAGCGGCGTCTTCAGCTCGTGGGACAGATGGCGCAGAAACTGCAGTTTCTGGGCTTCCAGCTCGCGCAGCCGCTGGTGCAACCACTGCAACCGCTCCCCCAGCTCCACCAGTTCGGCCGGCCCCCTGATCGGCCGCTCGTCCGGTTCTATTCCCGCCCCCAGGCTCAGGATACGGCGCTCCAACTGGCGCACCGGCCGGATGATTAGATAGGTAAACAGCAGCACCAGCAACAGGCTGGCGCCGCCCAGGGCCGCACTCAGCGCCCACAATTGCTGACGCACCTGTATCACGTGGGAGCGCACCTGCTGGATGCGCACGTCGATCTGCTCCCGGGTCAGTTTGTCCAGGGCCAGGTTGGCGCCGCTGAAGGTGTCGAACACCCCCACCTGCTCGCGGATCTGCTCCCCGTCGGCCTGGGCCAGATCCACCAGGTAGATCAGTTGCTGCTGCAGCTCGCCGGCCAGCGGCCCCGCCTCGATCACCTGCAGCAGGCTCTCCAGCTCCTGCCGGTAGCGTTCCAGCAGGCGCAGGTAGGACAGCCGCAGTTCGGGATTCTCCAGTACCGCATAGCGGCGGATGGTACGCTCCATGTCCAGCGCCAGATCATTCATGTCCGACGCCCGCCGGGTATCCACCACGGCACTTTCGATGCCCTCCTCCGCCAGCTGGATGACCTGTTCCAGGCTGCGGCTGTTCTGGATCACCAGCAGGATCAGCGGTAACAGCACCAGGGTAAAGGCAATCAGCACCAACCTCAGCAGGGAGCGAGGGGCAAACCCCCTGACCGCTTTAGACATCATCCACATACTCGTCGACCACAGAGGGACACAGGATAACAAAAGCGCCGCCGCGCCAGATAAAAAAAACCGGTCGGGAGACGACCGGCATGAAAAGAAGTACAGAATGTGCATCCATGCACGTCCGACACACTCTCGTGCCGCGGGGGCGGCAGTATCAGACAACTTGAGATAGGCAAGTTCCAGGCCAGGACAATAAAACCCTTTTTAATCAACAGATTAAATAAAAAGACGGGCACCCCGCGGATTGAAACCTGTTGCAATAAAGAGACACTTTTAATGGCAATTTTGAAAAGTCATTTATAAACAAAGAGTTGCAATGTCTCTTTTTTAATACAACGGAGCCCGTTTGACGCCTACCGGCGTCACTACCACCGTCCCATCACCAAATGCGCTATGCTGATAAGAGCCGAGGCGGAGGCTATCGATCACCCGGACGGCACCGATTGGATCAGCGATAAAAAGAGTGCCAAACTCGGTTTATCAAGTACTTAAGGAGAATGGCCATGGCAACAGTAACCGAGATCATGAGACACAGCCTGCCGATGCTGACTGCGGACATGTCGATTTCCGAGGCGCTGGACCGCATGCTGGAGTCCGGCCTGAGCGGCCTGCCGGTGGTGACGCCCCAGCGGCATATCGTCGGCTTCCTGTCGGAGCAGGACTGCATCCCCACCCTGATCAACGCCAACTACCACTGCGACAGCCGTTCCAAGGTGAGCGATCTGATGCGCACCGAGCCGCTGACGGTCACCCCCGACACCGACGTGTTCGAGCTGGCCCGCACCATGGGCGGCGCCAAGCCCAAGCTCTACCCGGTGGTCGAAGGCAAGAAGGTCGTCGGTATCGTCACCCGCCGGCAGGTGATGACGTTCCTCAATAACCAGCTCAAGACCTGCCCGGCCACCTACTGAGCCGGCGGCGAGGCAATAATCAAAGGGCGCCGCGGCGCCCTTCTTGTTTGGCTGGATGGATACCGGTTCAGAGCAGGCCCTCGACCGACTCACCCAGAGCGGCGGGCCAGACCCCGCACTGCACCTGGCCGATATGGCCGAGCTGCAGCAGCAGCATGGCCAGCCGCGACTGGCCGATGCCGCCGCCGATGGTCTGGGGCAGCTGGCCGGCCAGCAGGGCCTGGTGCCATTCCTGCCCGGCCCTGTCCTCGTGGCCGGTCAGCGCCAGCTGGCGACGCAGGGCCTCCTGGTCGACCCGGATGCCCATGGAGGAGATCTCGAAGGCATCCTCCAGCACCGGGTTCCACACCAGGATGTCGCCGTTCAGGCCGGCCAGGCCGTCCTTGCCCGGGCTGGACCAGTCGTCGTAGTCCGGGGCGCGCACGTCGTGGATCTCGCCGTGGCTCAGCTTGCCGCCGATGCCCACTAGGAAGACGGCGCCCAGCTCCCGGGCCACGGCCCGCTCGCGGCCCTTGGCGTCCAGCTCCGGATAGCGGGCCAGCAGCTCTTCCGCATGCACCACCTGGATGCGCTCGGGCAGGAAGGCCGTCAGCCCGAATTCGGCGGCGGCGGCCTGCTCGGTACGCTTGATGGCGGTATAAATGCGGTTGACGGTGGCCACCAGGAAGTCGGCGTGGCGCTCCTGCTCGCTCATCACCTGCTCCCAGTCCCACTGATCCACGTAGACGGAGTGGATGGGGCTGAGACGGTCTTCGTCCGGGCGCAGCGCCTTCATATGGGTATAGATGCCTTCGCCCGGCCCGAAGCCGAACCGGCCCAGGGTGTGGCGCTTCCACTTGGCGAGGGAGTGCACCACCTCGAAGGTGGCCTCGGGAATGGCCTTGACCCGGACCTGCACCGCCTTCTCGGAGCCGGACAGGTTGTCCTGCATACCATCGCCGAGGCGGCTGAGAATGGGCGCCTGCACCTCCAGCAGATTGAGCTGCTGGGCCAGTTGACCGGAGAAATACTCCTTCACAAAACGGATCTGGCGTTGGCGTTCAACATAGGCTTGCTTCATCTCATTCCCCTGGGCTTGCGGATTGGTTTTGCAGGATAATCAGGGAATGGCGCCCCTAATTCAACATTAGATAGAAAAAACTCCGCCTTTGATTTAAATTCAATAAAAAATCATCTTATTTTTGCAGGATAATCACAAATCAATGGAAAAAGGCGACCTTCATTACCGGATCGACAATCTGGACAAATCCATACTGATGGCCCTGATGGACAACGCCCGGGTGCCCTACGCAGAGTTGGCCAAGCGTTTCGAGGTAAGCCCCGGCACCATTCACGTGCGGGTGGAGAAGATGAAACAGGCGGGCATCATCGAAGGAACAAGGGTGCAGGTGAATCCCAAGAAGCTGGGCTATGACGTCTGCTGCTTTATCGGCATCATCCTGAAGAGCGCACGGGACTATCCCCAGGCGCTGGCCAAGCTGGAACAGCTGGAGGAGGTGGTGGAGGCCTACTACACCACCGGCCACTACAACATCTTCATCAAGGTGATGACCCGCTCCATCGACGAACTACAGCGGGTCTTGATCAGCCGGCTGCAGCCCATCGACGAGATCCAGTCCACCGAGACCCTGATTTCCCTGCAACAGCCGATCGACCGGGACGTCACTCCCTGAGAACCTGTTTGAAATCCGTTGTTCTCGGCCAAAGCGCACTGCTCCGCCGACACGCTATGAATACATCCATGTACGCTCTCTGTTTCATCCCTGAAACAGAGGGTCGGCTGAGCAGCACTCTTTGTCCTCCCCCAGAGCACCAGCGATGCTTGCTGGCGCTACCATCAGACGGCACAGGGAAGGAGGCAACAGGTCTCACCCCTGCAGCTTGTTCAGGGCTTCCTGCATCAGCTTGAGCCGCTGCTGCTTGAGCTTGCTGTCGGCGGCGATCTTCTCCAGGGTGGCGGCCTTGAGATCCGCGTCCTCGATGGCCTGGGCCTTGCTTTCCGCCATCATCCTGTGCAGCAGCATCTGCTGTTCCATGGATGCAAGGCGCGCCTGGTGGCTGGCGATAAACTGGGCCTTGAGTTCGGGGCTGTCCAGCTTTTCCAGGCGCTCGGACAGACGCTGCTCGAAACGGGCCGGATCCATCATCCGCTCCATCTGGTGCCGTCCCTGGTGCTTGCCATGGCGGCCCTCCTTCATGCCCCGCGGGCCGCAGTCTTCCTTCATCTGCCCTTTGTGCCAGCCCGGCTGGCCTTCCGGCGCCGTTTCGGCGGCGCTGACCAGGGCCGGGGCGGCAAACAGGGTGGTGGCGAGCAACAGGGCGCTGTGTCGAATTTTCATGGTCGTTTTCCTCTTGTGTTCGATGATGTCGCCATCCAGTAAAACAGTCCGCTGTCAGCAAACTGTGTCGCCGCCGGCCTTTTTTGTAGCAAAGTGTGACGTCCTTGCCCGCTGACATACTTTGACATTATTTCCCGTTCAAAGGGCCTTATACTGGCGGGGTCACGGCAAGGGGAAAGAAGATGAACAAAGGCAGGCAGTTGCTGGTGGTGGACGACCACGGCGAAATCCGCGACTTGCTCAAGCGCTTTCTGGAGCAGCACGGCTACCAGGTGCACGGAGTGCGGGACGGACGGGAAATGCGCCAGTACCTGGATCGCCACGGCGTCGACCTTATCATCCTCGATCTGATGCTGCCCGGCGACGACGGCCTGACCCTGTGCCGGGAGCTGCGCGGCCAGGGCAACAATGTGCCCATCATCATGCTCACCGCCATGGGCGAGGACACCGATCGCATCGTCGGCCTGGAAATGGGCGCCGACGACTACCTGCCCAAGCCGTTCAACCCGCGCGAGCTGCTGGCCCGCGTCAAGGCGGTGCTGCGCCGCAACCCGGAGCCGGGCCAGCCGGCCGGGGAAGAGGAGCCGAGGAAGATCCGCTTCAACCACTGGCTGCTGGATCTGGCCCGGCGGGAGCTGGTGGACGACAAGGGGGTGACCATCAGCCTGAGCACCGCCGAGTTCGACCTGCTGCGGGTCTTTATCCGCCACCCCAACCGGGTGCTGAGCCGGGACCAGTTGCTGGATCTCGCCCGGGGCCGGGAAGCCCAGGCCTTCGACCGGGCCATCGACACCCTGGTCAGCCGGCTGCGACGCAAGCTCGAGCCCGACTCCAGGAACCCGCAACTCATCAAGACCATCTGGGGCGGCGGCTACATGCTGGTGGCCGAAATAAGCCATGGGGATTAAACGCCTGCGCTACTGGCTCGGCAGCCTGGCCGGCCAGGTGATACTGGTGGCCCTGTTCGCCCTGATGCTGATCCAGCTGGTCGGGGTGCAGATCTACCGGGTGGAGCGGGAAGAGGCGCTGGGCCTGGTCAACAGCCGCTTCACCCTGCAGCGGCTGATCGCGGTCACCCGGCTGCTCAACCAGTCACCGCCCGAGCTGCACCAGGAAATCTTGCGCGCCAGCCGCAGCGAGACCCTGCTGCTCACCCTCGATGGCGCCCCACCCGGGGCCGGCGAACGCAGCGGCAACTTCGAACGCATAGTGCGCGGCAAGCTCGGCTATCCCGCCACCCTCGACATCCGCATCAGCGCAGAAAACCGCAACGGCCATGTCGACTGGCCACCGCGGGAGCAGCGTGAACTGCGCCCCCATCGCCACCCGCCCCGGCACGACATCCGTCTTTACGGCGCCATCGAGCTGGCCGACGGCCGCTGGCTGGTGTTCACCTCCCTGGTCGACCGGGAGGCACCCGGATGGTCCGCCAAGGCCATACTCTCCCTGGTGTTGCTCGCCGCCCTGCTCGCCGGCCTGATGATCTGGCTGCTGCAGCGCACCACCCGGCCGCTGAAGGAGCTGGCCCGCCAGGCCGAGCGACTGGGCCGGGGCGACAAGGCCGAGCCCATCGCCGAAACCGGCCCGCGGGAGATCCGCGAGACCCTGTCCGCCTTCAACCGTATGCAGGACCGGCTGGATCGCTTCGTGTCCGACCGCACCCGCATGCTGGCGGCCATTTCCCACGACCTGCGCACCCCCATCACCACCCTGCGGCTGCGCAGCGAGTTCCTGCCCGAGGGGGAGGACAAGCAGAAGCTGCAGGACGGCCTGCGCCAGATGGAGCAGATGCTGGCGGCCACCCTGCAGTTCGCCCGGGAAGACGGCCTGGCCGAGCCGGTGCGGGATCTGGACCTGCCGAGCCTGTTGGAGAGCCTGTGCGACGACCTGCAGGACAACGGCCACGACGTCAGCCTGGAAGAACAGGTCCCCGTCATCTACCGGGGTCGCCCCACCGCCCTGCGCCGGGCCCTGCAGAACCTGCTGGAGAACGGGGTCAAATACGGCGGCAAGGTGGAGGTACGGCTGCGGGGCGACAGGGACGCCATCCGCATCCTGATCCGCGACTTCGGCCCCGGCATCCCCGAAGAGCAGCTGGAAGAGGTGTTCAAGCCCTTCACCCGGCTGGACAGCGCCCGCAACCTGGAGGACGGCAGCGTCGGCCTGGGCCTGGCCATAGCGCGCACCCTGATCCACCAGCACGGCGGCGAGCTGAGCCTGGCCAACCACCCCCGGGGCGGCCTGCAAGCGACCGTGACCCTGCCCCGCTGACGGCTTTACAGCCAGGGTGAAACTGCCTAGAGTGAGGCTTCAATCGAGCACAAGGAAAGGACCCTCATGAGAGACGAAACCCTGGCCATCCACCACGGCTACAGCACGGATCCCACCACCAAGGCGGTGGCCACCCCCATCTACCAGACCGTGGCCTACGAATTCGACAGCGCCCAGCACGGCGCCGACCTGTTCAACCTGGAGGTGCCGGGCAACATCTATACCCGCATCATGAACCCCACCAACGACGTGCTGGAGCAGCGGGTGGCGGCCCTGGAAGGCGGCATCGCCGGCCTGGTGGTGTCGGCGGGCAGCGCCGCCATCCATTACGCCATCCTCACCCTGGCCCAGAGCGGCGACAACATCGTCTCCACCCCCCAGCTCTACGGCGGCACCTATACCCTGTTCGCCCATATGCTGCCGAGCCTAGGCATAGAAGTACGCTTCGCCGAGGACGCCAGCCCCGCCGCCATCGCCAAACTCATCGACGACAACACCAAGGCGGTGTACTGCGAGAGCATCGGCAACCCGGCGGGCAATATCGCCGACATCCGGGGCCTGGCCGACGCGGCCCACGCCCGGGGCGTGCCGCTTATCGTCGACAATACCGTCGCCACCCCCATCCTGTGCAAACCCATCGAGTTCGGCGCCGACATAGTGGTGCATTCGCTCACCAAATATATCGGCGGCCACGGCAACTCCCTGGGCGGCATCATAGTGGACAGCGGCCGCTTCCCCTGGGCCGAGCACAAGGCGCGCTTCCCGCAGTTGAACACCCCCGAGCCCGCCTACCATGGCGTGGTCTACACCGAGGCCTTCGGGCCGGCGGCCTTTATCGCCCGCGCCCGCACCGTGCCCCTGCGCAACACCGGCAGCGCCCTGGCGCCGCTCAACGCCTTCCTGCTGCTGCAGGGGCTGGAGACCCTGCCGCTGCGCATGGAGCGCCATGTGGACAACACCTTCAAGGTGGCGGCCTTTCTGCAACAGCACCCGGCGGTGGCCTGGGTCAACTACGCGGGCCTGCCGGAACACCCGGACTTCGAGCTGGCCCAACGTTTTATGGGCGGCAAGCCCTCGGCCATCCTCTCCTTCGGGCTCAAGGGCGGCTATGAGGCGGGCGTGCGTTGCTACGACGCCCTCAAGCTGGTCAAGCGGCTGGTCAATATCGGCGACGCCAAGTCCCTGGCCTGCCACCCGGCGTCCACCACCCACCGCCAACTGACCCCGGACGAACTGGTGCAGGCGGGCGTACGGCCGGAGATGATCCGCCTGTCCATCGGCATAGAGCACAGCGACGACATCATCGCCGACCTGGCCCAGGCCCTGGACGCCTGAGCCATGGGGCCGCCCGGGCGGCCCCTGTGTACGCGACAATCAGGAGTGCCGCCGCCACCGCCCCCTGTGCTACAGTTCCCCCAGAATCCCCAGCCAGCCAAGCCCATGCCGGAACCGCTTACGCCCATGCCACCCCGCCGTTCGACCCGGCGCCGCCTGCTGGTCATGGTGCTCTTTCTCGCCCAGTTGCTGGGCATCGTTTCCGCCCTCGATGCCCTGATGTCCACCCGCACCGCCCCCGGCGCCGTGGCCTGGATAGTCTCCCTCAACACCCTGCCGGTGGTGGCGGTGCCCGCCTACTGGGTGTTCGGCCGCAGCAAGTTCCAGGGCTATGTGATAGGACGGCGCGAGGACGACAACCAGCTGTACCGGGTGCTGGACGACAAGATGTCGCTGGTGACGCCGTTCCACGTGCAGGCCTCTCCCGGGGCGAGCCAGGTCCGGACCATGGAGCAACTGGCCAAGATGCCCATGGTGGGCGGCAACGAGGTGGAACTGCTGATCGACGGCGACGCCACCTTCGCCAGCATACTGGAGGGCATCAGGGCCGCCGAACGCTACGTACTGGTGCAGTTTTACATAGTGCGCGACGACGAACTGGGCCGGACCCTGCAACAGGCCCTGATCGACAAGGCCCGCCAGGGCCTGGAGGTGTACTTTCTCTACGACGAGATCGGCAGCTACCGGCTCAACGGCGGCTACCTGGCCGAACTGAGCGCCGCCGGAGTGCAGGTGCGGCGCTTCCACTCCACCCGGGGCACGGGCAACCGCTTCCAGCTCAACTTCCGCAACCACCGCAAGATAGTGGTCACCGACGGCCGCTTCGGCTGGGTCGGCGGCCTCAACGTGGGCGACGAATACCTGGGCCGGGATGCCCGCGTCGGCGCCTGGCGCGACACCCACCTGAAGATGGAAGGGCCGGCCACCCTCTGCCTGCAGCTGTCCTTCGTGGAGGACTGGCACTGGGCCACGGGCGAGATCCTCACCTTCAACTGGCAACCGGTGCCCGCCGCCGGCGCCGACATCCCCATCCTGACCCTGCCGAGCGGACCGGCGGACCGCTTCGAGACAGCCAGCCTGATGGTGCAGCACGCCATCGGCTCCGCCCGCGAGCGGCTCTGGGTCAGCAGCCCCTATTTCGTACCCGACGAAGGGGTGCTGGCCGCCCTCAAGCTGGCCGCCCTGCGCGGGGTGGACGTGCGGGTGCTGATCCCCGAGCGGCCGGACAACATCCTCACCTATTTCGCCGCCTATGCCTTCGTCGCCCCCCTGCTCGAGGCCGGGGTACAGATCCATCGCTACCAGGAAGGCTTTCTGCACGCCAAGACCATGCTGATCGACCGCCAGGCCTCGGCCGTGGGCACCGTCAACCTCGACAACAGATCCTTCCGCCTGAACTTCGAGGTCACCTCCTGGGTAATGGACGAGGGCTTTGCCGATCAGATGGCCGCCATGTTCGAACAGGACTTTGCCCGCTCGCGCCGGATGACCGGGGACGAAGTCGCCGACAAACCCTGGTGGTTCCGGGTCGCCTCCCGCGCCGCCTACCTCGGCGCCCCCCTGCTGTAACTCGCGGTCGCCAGGCGCGGCCCGGCTGTATTCACCTATGCTTAACCTTGCCAGCCCCCGTCAAGGAGCCCCCATGGCCGTCAACCCGGAACTCTCGCCTCGCCGCCACCAGCAGGCCGACAGCGAAGACGCCCTGATCCATGAGCAACTGCGCCACTTCGGCATCGATCCCGCCAGTCCCTTCGGCCAGCACCTGGCCGGGGCGGCGCTCAACCTCCATCGAACCAACCAGGACATCCACGCCCTCTGGCAGACGACCAGGGACAGCCTGGACAGCCTGCCGGCGGAGGAGCGCATCAGCCGCTTCAACGCCAAGAAGTTCCTCGCCTTCCAACTGGCCAAGGTGCTGGACAACCTGCAGGCACCCTTCCGCGCCCAGTGGCGTCAGCTCGGACTGACCCAGTCCGCGCGCCTGGCCAAGGGCGCCTATCCCCTGTTCGACCGGGTGCCCATGCTGTTCGGCGCCAACCCGCCCATAGTGCGCACCGCCACCTATGTCTACGCCTGCACCGAATGGATAGACGACGCCTTCCACGGCCGGGAGAGCACCCATCCCATCTACAGCCGCCTGCTCAACCCCACCGCCCTGGCCCTGGCCAATACCCTGGTGGAACTGGAGGCCGGCCCCGACAGCGCCGACTACCTGGCCCTGACCTTCAACTCCGGCATGGCGGCCATCGACGCCCTGCTCGGCACCCTGCTGGAGCGGGGCGACATCCTGCTGGCCAGCCGCAACCTCTACGGCGGCGTGCACCAACTGCTGCAGGACTACTACGCCCGGCCGGAGAAGCTCGGCATCCGACTGGAATGGTTCGACGGCACCGAGGCCCGGGACTTCCGCCAGGCCCTCGACCGGGTGCGGGCGGAGCACCGCGATGCGCTGGCGGCGGGAGCCCGGCTGCGGCTCTATCTGGAATCCCCCTGCAACCCCCACGGTCTGGTGCTGGACGTGCCGGGTATCTGCCGCCTGGCCCATCAGGCCGACGCCCTGGTGATGCTGGACGCCACCCTGGCCACTCCGGTGCTGTTCCGCCCTCTGCAGCAGGCGGAGCCGGCGGAGCGCCCCGACTTCGTGGTGCATTCCTGCACCAAGGACATGGCCGGCACCGGCAGCACCACCGCCGGCGCCGTCATCGGCCGCCAGCCGCTGATGTTTCTGCCCAAGGGCGAGCCGGGCTGGCAACACACCCTGTTCTGGCAGTGCTACTACGTCAAGGGCGCCTTCCTCGACGCGGACAAGGCCTACGAGGTGCTGACCGGGCTCAAGACCCTGGAACTGCGCATGCTGGCCAAGGGCATCAATACCCTGGTGTTGGCCCGCTTTCTCGCCTCCCACCCGGCTCTTCGGGTCAGCTCCCACGCCCTGGACCGGCACCCCAACGCCGCCCTGCGCCGGCGCCTGCTCCGGTATGGCCTGCCCTGCCCCCTGTTCACCTTCGATCTGGAAGGCGCCGGGCTGCCCCGGGACGCCTTCGTGCGCTTCTTCGACGCCCTGGAGCCGGCTTTCGGCCATATGGTGAGCCTGGGCCAGACCAACACCCTGGTGCTCTGCCCGGCCCTGACCTCCCACTCGGAGCTGGACGAACCCGCCCTGGCCGCCGCCGGTATCCACCCCACCAGCATCCGGGTGGCGGTAGGCATAGAGCCGGTGCGGGAGCTGATCGCCCACCTGGTGCTGGCCGCCCGCCGCCACCTGGATCCGGTCAGCCCCGGCTTCAGCCAGGGCTTTATGGCCCCGGCCGAGGTGGACGCCCTGGTGGAGCAGCTCACCCTGGATATCCACCGGGCCCGGCTGGCGCAACAAACCCGGCTGGCGGAGCTGTTATAGCGGCGCCCCGGCGGCCATCAACCCCAGCGCCAGCTTGCCGGCCAGCAGCCACATCAGGGTGCCGATGGCGGCGTCCATCACCTTTTGCACCACAGGCCGGCCGAGCCAGGTGCTCATCCGCGCCGCCGCCAGCGCCAGGGTGAAGAACCAGATCAGCGAGGCGCTGATGCAGCCCAGGGCGAAGGCCCACTTGTGCTCCTCGGCGAAGCTTCCCCCCACCGAGCCCAGTATCATCACCGTCTCGATATAGACCTGGGGATTGAGCAGGGTCACCGCCAGCACCCCGACCAGCACCGCCCTCAGCCCCCGCTCCCGGCCATCCAGCGCCAGGGACTGCCCGTGCCGGAACACCCGGCGCCAGCAATGGGCACCGTAGAGCAGCAAAAAGGCCATGCCCGCCAGGCTGATGCCCCAGTACAGCAGGCCGTGGGCCTGCAGGGCGGCGCCGCCGCCGAACACGCCCAGGCTTATCAGCAGCACGTCGAACAGGCCGCAGATGGCCGCCACCAGCAGGTGGTGCTGGCGCCGGATGCCCTGATTGAGCACGAAGGCGTTCTGCGCGCCGATGGGAATGATAAGCCCCGCCCCCAGGGTGAAGCCTTGTATCCAGGGTAACCAGTACATGATCTCGCTCCGTTTCGCTTTCTCGACTGGCGGCCAGACTAGAGCGCCCCTAGAATTAAGTAAAACTAATAAAAATTGAGCATGATAAGAAATCTTAATGAACACATTGGACTATAAACTGCTGGCCGCCCTCGACCAGGTGGTGAGCGAACAAAGCTTCGAGGGTGCCGCGCGCCAGCTGCACCTGACCCAGTCGGCGGTGTCCCAGCGCATCAAGCAGCTGGAGCAGCGCCTGGCCCAGCCCCTGCTGGTGCGCGGCCAGCCGCCCCGTCCCACCGAAGCGGGCCAGCGGCTGCTGGCCCACTACCGCCAGGTCAGCCAACTGGAAAGCGCCGTGATGGCGGATCTGCTGCCGGACGCGCCGCAAAAACCCCTGGGCGTGACCATCGCCACCAACGCCGACAGCCTGGCCACCTGGCTGATCCCGGCGCTCACCCCGCTGCTGCACAGCCACCCCATCGAGCTCAACCTGCTGATCGAGGACGAGTCCCGCACCCTGGAGCGGCTCAGGAACGGCGAGGCCTTCGGCGCCATCAGCATCAACGCCGAGCCCCTGCCCGGCTGCCGCTGCGATCCCCTGGGCCAGATGGACTACCTGCTGGTGGCCACCCCCGGCTTCCGGGCGCGCTACTTTGCCGACGGCCTGACCCAGGACACCCTGCGCCGGGCACCGGCGGTGGCCTTCGACCAGAGGGACGACATGCACGAGCGCTACATAACGCGGCACTTCGGCCTGCCCGCCGGCAGTTACCCCTGCCACGCGGTGCGCTCTTCCGAGGCCTTCGTGGCCATCGCCCGGGCCGGTGCCGCCTACTGCCTGATCCCCCGGCTGATGATCAGCGAGGATCTGGCGGCAGGCCGGTTGATCGAACTGCATCCCCAAGGCCACCTGATCCAGCCCCTGTACTGGCACCGCTGGCTGCTGGAGCGGGGGGTGCACAAGCTGCTGTCGCGCCGATTAGTCGACCACGCCCGCGCCGTGCTGCCGGCTATTGACTCTGGAGGTGACTCTAGGGTCTAAACTCCGGGTAAAAGCCCGGTGTTTTGTCTGCCAAGAGGGGCTGGCCACCGCCTAAGCCAACCGTCGATGGCAGGGGGCGCGAAGCGCCTAGCACCGCCGCCAGCATCGCGAAGCGATGATACGGTGGTTTCCCTTTATTGCCATCGCCGAGCATACAGGGGCGAGCTTGCTCGCTAGTCCCGAGCTTTTTGCCTGACCGAACTTCCGGGGGAAGTTCGCAGCAGGCAAGAAGTGAGGGCGACACTTTCTGCTGCGTGTTGGCGTGGCGGCGGCCTGCCCCGAGACGCCTTGACTGAACCGCATGACGGGTAAAGCCACCATCAGGAGATCACCATGGGACACTGCTGTCACCACCATCATTCCAAGGAAAATGCCGCCGGACATCGCCACGATGCGGGCTGCGCCCCCCGTAGCGAACCGGCCCCCTGCGGCGCGGTCCCGACCGCCGCCGAGACGGCACAAGGGCCGGACGGACCGCCGTCCGACGAGGAGGACGACAGGCGGGGCAGTCGCCACCCCTGGCGCATCGCCGGCATGGACTGCCCCAGCTGCGCCGCCAAAATTGAAACCGCGGTGCGCCGCCTGCCCGGGGTACAGAGCGCCGAGGTGCGCTTTGCCACCGAGCGCCTGCTGGTGCGGCTCGCTCCGCCGGGCACCCCCGCCGAGGTGGTGCCCGTCTCTTTTA
>NZ_NMUO01000048.1 GCF_002237365.1 Zobellella denitrificans | reverse complement strand
TCGCGTGCACCGGGGGCGCCCAGGCGCCGGATTCCGGCAGCGGCCGCAGCCAGGCGCCCTGGGCGGCGGCGGCGGCCGCCAGCCTGGGAATGTCGGTTGCGGGGAGGGCGCGCGGCTAGAAGGGATGACGGCAACTGTGCCGTCGGGGGATGGCCTCGGCCAGGGCGGCCTGGTCCGCGGGTACGTCGGCGCCGGGGACCAGGGCCACCCGGGCCAGCCAGCCGGGATCAGCGGCCTCGGGCAACAGGGTGGTGTGGGTGCCGAGTTCCCGCCGGGCGGCGGCGATGCGCAGGTTCATCAGCGCGCAGCCGCAGCTGATGGTCAGCTCCCGGTCGTCGGGATCGTTTACCGGCAGGGCACGTCGGCGGTCCGCCAGCAGATCGATGGCCGAGGCCGACAGGCGGAACCGCCAGGGCTGGGTATTGTGGCTGGAGGGCGCGAGTATCGCCTGGCCAAGCAGATCCTGGGCGAGCGCATTCGAGAGGTGGACGCTGGGCATGGGGGGCTCCGTGGGGCAGGGGGCACGACATCCGGCTCACTCAAGTGTAGATGCTCGTGTTCAGGGCGGACATCGCCAAGCGGCGGCACAGGCGTTACGCTGTGTAGAGACTCACCGCAAGGAGCCAGACCATGAAGATAAGGATAGGGGAGCTGACCATGGAATGCGTGCGCGGCGACATCGCCGCCCAGCCGGACATGGACGCCATCGTCAACGCCGCCAATGCCGCCCTGCTGCCGGGGGGCGGGGTGGCCGGCGCCATTCACCGGGCGGCGGGACCGGGGCTGGCCCGGGAATGCCGGCCGCTGGCGCCCATCCGTCCCGGCCAGGCGGTGATCACCGGGGCCCACCGGCTGCCCAACCGCCATGTGATCCACTGCCTGGGACCGGTGTACGGGGTGGATATCCCCTCCGACGAGCTGCTGGCGGCCTGCTACCGCAACGCCCTGCGGCTGGCCGAGCGCCAGGGCCTGGGCTCGGTGGCTTTTCCGTCCATTTCCACCGGCATCTTCGGGTATCCCGTGGCGGAGGCGGCGGACATCGCCTTCAACACCCTGCTGGCCGAAAGAACGTCACTGAAGACGGTGCGCCATCTGCGTTTTGTGCTGTTCGGCGAGGCGGATCTGCAATTGCACCGGCAGGCCCTGCGCCAGGCGGTCGCACAGACCGGAGAGCACTATGAGGTGGAATAACAGGGATAACAGCGCTGGTGCCGGTGTGCCGCAAGCCAGACTGAACGGCGCGGCGGAGGAGGGTATTGCATGATATGAATAGATATTTTCTATTTTTAATTAAAAATTCACTTTTATCGAAAGGTGGCGAATGTGATATAACTATGCCATCTAAACCCTGTCGGAATAACCTGATTGAATAATATAGAGCACCTGTTTTTGCTGTCCGGGGTTTTGTTGTGTTTGAGCGTGCTGGCCACCTTGCTGTCGGTGCGTTCGGGTATCCCCATACTGCTTATCTTTTTGTGTATCGGCATGCTGGCCGGCGAAAGCGGGCCCGGCGGTATCGAGTTTGAGAGCTATACCCTGGCTTACGGCATCGGCAACCTGGCCCTGGCCATCATACTGCTGGACGGCGGCATGCGCACCCGGATGGAAACCTTCCGGGTGGGCCTGCGCCCGGCCCTCAGCCTGGCCACCCTGGGGGTGGTGATCACCAGCGGCATCACCGGCCTTATCGCCGTCTACATCCTCGACCTGAGCTGGCTGCACGGCCTGCTGCTGGGTGCCATCGTCGGCTCCACCGATGCGGCGGCGGTATTCTCGCTGCTGAGCGGCAAGGGCATGCACCTCAACCAGCGGGTGGGAGCCTCGCTCGAAATCGAGTCGGGCACCAACGATCCCATGGCCATCTTCCTTACCCTGACCCTGATTGCATTGATCACCGGCGAGATGGACGGCGCCGGTGATGCCCTGCTGTTCCTGATCACCCAGTTCGGGGTGGGCTCGGTGGCGGGCCTCTTGGGCGGCCTTGTGCTGGTACAGTTGATCAAGCGGGTGGAGCTGGCCTCCGGCCTTTATCCCATCCTGGTGACCGGCTTCGGCCTGGTGCTGTTCGCCGTGACGGCGGTGCTGTCGGGCAGCGGTTTCCTGGCGGTATACCTGGCCGGCCTGGTGCTGGGCAATGCCCGCCTGCGCCATATGGAGGCGATATTGCCGGTGTACGACGGCCTGGCCTGGCTCAGCCAGATCGGCCTCTTCCTGGTACTGGGCCTGCTGATCTCGCCTTCCGCCATGTGGGAGATGGCCATTCCCGCCACCCTGATCGCACTGGCGCTGATTTTTATCGCCCGGCCGCTGGCGGTGCTGGCGGCACTGGTGCCCTTCTTTCGCTTCAACCTCCGCGAGCTGGGCTTTATCTCCTGGGTGGGACTGCGCGGGGCTGTGCCCATCGTGCTGGCCATCTTTCCGCTGATGGCGGGCATTCCCGAAGGATCCATGCTGTTTAACGTGGCCTTCTTCGTGGTGCTGATCTCATTGCTGGTACAGGGCTCGACCCTGCCACAGGTGGCCCGCTTGCTGGATGTGGAGGTGCCGCCCGAGCCGGCGCCCAGGCGCCGCTCCATGCTGGGCATCTTTCCGGAGGACGACTTCGAGCTGTTCCTCTACCAGGTGGAAAGCGAGTCCATCGACGGCCTGGTGGTTCGCCAGCTGACCTTCCCGCCCCATTGCCGGGTGGCGGCGGTGTTCCGGGGCGAAAACCTGCTGCCGGCCTCGGGCAGCACCAGGTTGGCGCTGAACGACACCCTTTGCGTGATCGGCCGCAGCAACCACCTCAAGACCCTGAACAACATGTTCGGCGGCGATCTGGATGCGGCACGGGAGAAGGCGCGGGCCTTCTTCGGCGACTTTATCCTGGACGCCGAGGCCCGCATGCAGGACGTGGCCCTGATGTACGGGGTGGACGTGGACGACAGCGAGGCCAACCTCACCCTGGGCGAGTTCATGTTCAGGCACAACAGCGGCCACCCTGTGGTGGGCGATCACTTTGTTCGTTACGACATGGTGTGGACGGTGGCGGACGTGGACGGCGACCGGGTGCTCAAGGTGGGCCTGCGCGAGCACGATCATGACAGGCATTGACCGGCACCGATCAGTTTAAAACCTGGGCAGCGCGATGCTTCTTCTATAGGCGCCCGTTTACGTGGCGCAAGCCCGAAAATGGCGGGGAACGTGGAAACCTGGCACCCTTACCCGTCGGTTTGTGCCGGTTCATGCCGGCCCATGCCGGTTCATGCCGGCTAAAGCGGCATCTACAGCGGCATCTGCAGCGGCGGGCTGGTGCGCTACGCGGGGGGCTCCCCAGCCCGGCTGTCGGTGTTTTTACTGTTCGAAGGAAACGGTGTCGAGGTTGAGATCCTGGGTGCTCAGGCCGCCGGCCTTGAGGTTTTCCAGGGCGCCGTGGTCCACCACCTGGCGGTAACCCAGGGTCTGCAGGGCTTCCAGGGCCAGCTGGGAGCGGCGGCCGCTGCGGCAGTAGAGGTTGATGGGGGTGTCTCTGTCGGGATAGCGCTCGGTCACGCCCCGGGCGATCCGGGTATGGGGTATGTGCACGGCGCCCGGCAGGTGTTCCTGCTGGTATTCCTCGGCGCTTCTCACGTCTATCCATACCGGCTCCGTGGCCCAGGCCAGCGGGCTCAGGCACAGCAGCAGTGCTGTCATCCAGTTCTTCATGCGTTACATCCTGCATCGATACAGGCCCAGAGTGTAAAACAGAAAACGCTGAATAACCCGGACCCGATTGGCAAAAACCGACAGAAACCGGCACATACAACAAAAAAGCGCAGATCAGGGCTGCGCTCCCTTGGGATCAGGACAGCAGGTAGGCCAGGATGTCGACCACCTGCTCCGGGTGGCGGCAGGTGGCCTTGGCGGCTTCGTCCACTTCCTTAAGGGCATGATCGTGCTCGGCATCGTGCAGGCTGATGACGGGTTTGCCCAGGGCCACGGCGAAGCCGGCGTCGAAGGCGGCGTTCCACTGCTTGTACTTGGGCCCGAAACGTACCACCACCAGGTCGGCGTTTTTGATGTGGGTGGAGGTGCGGATGCTGTTGATGCCGGAGGCCTTGCGATCGCGCCAGAAGGGGTCTTCCTCGCTGCCCAGGATGTTCACGCCCACCAGGTCGCTGGCGTCGTGATCGGTCACCGCCGAGCTGAACTGCACCGCCAGCCCCCTGGCCTTGGCGCCCTCGACGATGCGCTCGCGCCAGTCGGTGTGGATCTCGCCGGACAGGTAGATGTTCCATGTTTTCTGACTCATATTGCATCCCTTTATTGTTCACAAAAATAATAAAAATAAAGTACAACTTTTAAAGGGTAACGCAATTCAATCGAAAAATCAGCCTATTGTGCCGGCACCAGCTTCAGCAGCTTGCCGTTGGGTTCGTCGGTGAGCAGGTAGATGCCGCCGTCGGCGGCCTGGGTGACGGTACGCAGCCGGGCCTGGCCACGCAGCAGGTGGTGCTCCTGTACCACCTCGTCGCCGTCCAGCTCCAGCCGTACCAGCCGCTGTCCGGCCAGGGCGCCCAGGAACAGCTGGTTCCGCCATTGGGGGAACAGGTCGCCGGTATAGAACATCATGCCGGAAGGGGCGATGGAGGGCACCCAGACCCAGACCGGATCTTCCATACCGGGCAGGGAAGGGGGACCGATGCGGCCGCCGCCGTATTCCTCGCCGAAGGTCGCCAGGGGCCAGCCGTAATTGGCACCTTTCTTGATAATGTTGACCTCGTCACCGCCCCGGGGGCCGTGCTCGTGGGTCCAGAGCACGCCGGTGCCGGGGTGGAGGGCGGCGCCCTGCACATTGCGGTGGCCGTAGCTCCAGATCTCGGGCAGGGCGCCGGCCTGGCCGACGAAGGGGTTGTCGGCGGGTACCCGGCCGTCGTCGTGCAGGCGGAGGATCTTGCCCAGGTGGCTGTCGAGTTGCTGGGCCTGTTTGCGGGAGTGGAAGCGATCGCCGGTGGTGATGAACAGGTAGCCGTCGCGGTCGAACACCAGGCGGGAGCCGAAATGACCGCCCCCCGAGGTCCTGGGGTGCTGCTCGAACAGCACCTCCAGATCCAGCAGCCGGTCTCCTTCGAGCCGGGCCCTTGCCACCGCCGTACCGGCGCCGCCCCGGCCGGGCTGGCTGTAGCTGAAATAGAGCCGGCGGTTGTCGACAAAGTCCGGGTGCAGAGCCAGATCCAGCAGGCCGCCCTGGCCGGTGGCGGCGATGTCCGGCAGGCCGCTTACCTGATGACGGCCGCCATCGGGCGTGAGCCGCAGCAGCCGGCCCCGGCGCTCGCTCACCAGCAGGTCGCCGCCGGGCAGCTCCGCCAGGCCCCAGGGGTGGTGCAGGCCCCCGGCCAGGGTTTCCACCCGGTGGTCCTGGGCAAAGAGGGCGGTGCTGAGCAACAGCAGCAGGCCGGCAAACAGGCGCATAAGTCTCTCCGTGCAGAATCAAGGTATTGATTCTGTTCACTATAGTGCCTTATGGCCGGTTCAGACAGCTTCCCCTTCCGCCAGTGGTATCACGTCCACCGCCACCGTCAGCCGGTCGTTGCCGCCGCCGCTCATCACCCCCTTGAGCGGGGTCACGTCGGAAAAATCCCGCCCCCATCCGAGGATGATATAGCGCTCGTCGGGCAGGCAGCCGTTGGTGGGATCTATCTCCAGCCAGCCCCAGCCGGGAATGAACACCGCCAGCCAGGCGTGGGTGGCGTCGGCCCCCTGCAGCTTGGGCTGGCCCGGGGGCGGCAGGGTTTCCATGTAGCCGCTCACGTAGCGTGCCGCCAGCCCCAGCGAGCGCAGGCAGCCGATGGCCAGGTGGGCGAAGTCCTGGCACACCCCGCGCCGGCTGGCGAGCACGTCGAGGAGAGGGGTGGCGATGGTGGTGTGTTCCGGATCGTAGGTGAACTCGGTGAAGATCTGCTGGTTGAGGGCGTACACCGCCTCCACCAGGGCGCGCCCCGGGGTGAAGCTGGCCCGGGCGTAGTCCGCCAGGGCCTGGTCCGCGCCGACGAAGTCGGAGTCGAGCATGAACAGCCGCGCCTCCAGGCAGTCGGTGCCCTGGCGCAGGCAGGTCGCCGCCTGCTCCCAGGGCTGGTGGTGGCCGGGCTCGGGGAGGGGGCGGGCGGACACCGTCACCAGGCTGGTGGTGGTCACCTCCAGGCTGCCGTGCAGCTCCTGGATGGAAAAATACGCCACCCGGTTGCCGAAAAAGTCCCGCCGTTCCCGCAACCGCATCGGCTGGGGATGGATCGCCAGCTCGGTCTTACCGACCCGCTGCCAGGGCAGTTCCCGGGGCAGCAGGCGGGCTTCATTGTGGCTCAGGGCCACCTCGGCGGAGTAGTCGTAGCGGGTGCTATGGTGCAGTCGGTAGTGCATGGGCGGCTCGTCCTAGAGGGAACTTTGCATGGTCACCAGCTGGCGGGGCGCCTCGGCATGGCTGAAATGGCTGTGGGTGATGGCGTTGGACAGCTCCGACAGGGGGGCCAGCAGGCTGTCCAGCAGGCCGGCCAGCGCGTCCCGGGCTTCGCTCGAGTGCTCCAGGTCGCTCAGCCGGTTGATGTCCACCAGGTGCAGGCTGCTCGATGCCTGGATCACCAGCCGGGTCTCCAGATTGCGGTAGGGGCTGTTCTCGGGCTGGGGCAGCCGCTCTATCTGGCGCTCCAGCCGGCGCAGCATGTAGCCCACCGAGCGGGGGTTGGTCTCGTCGAACAGCAGCAGATCGAGGATGGCCGAGGGATGCAACTGGGAGCGGTAGCGGCGGCGGTACACGGTCAGGTTGTCGGTGGTGGCCAGCACCACTTCCCACAGCGGGATGCCCGGGCGGCGGGCGGTGAGCAGCGCCAGCTTGAGCAGCTCCAGGCTGCAGACGATGCGTTCGATAAAACGGCCCAGATCGAGGAAGCGCCAGCCGTAGTGGTGGGGCATGGTCTCGTTGCACAGGCCGAAGAAGGCGGCCAGGTCGGTCACCACCCCCTCCAGGTGGCGCTGCCCGCCCATGGCCCCCTGGTCGCGGGGCATGTCGTTGAACTTCTGGCGCAGGCTGTTGACCGTGCGCCAGGCATCGTCGCCCAGGTGGTCGCGCACCGCCCGGCAGTTGCGCAGGAAGTGGCTGAACAGCCAGGGCATGCCGTCCGGGTGCTCCTCGCTGAACAGCTCCAGCAGCCGGTGGCGCAGGAAGATGTAGTCCTGCTTGAAGCGCTGCCGGGTGGGTTGCTCGAGGTGCAGCTCGGCCAGCTCCTCGGGGCTGGGGTAGGGCAGTTCCAGTGCGGTGAACAGATCCGGGATCAGGCTGTCGCCCGACTCGTTCTGATCCTCCTGCAGCAGCCGGGCGAAGGCTTCGCGCAGCAGCCGGGAGCGGATGTCCAGCCGTTCGCCGTAGCGGCCCATCCAGAACAGGCTGTCGGCCACCCGGCAGGGTAAATCCTGGCCGTCGCGGGTGACCACGATGGGGCCATGGGCCTGGCGCAGCAGGCTGATATGGGGCTGGGGCACCGGCGCCAGCACCCAGATGTCCTTCACCATGCGGCTTTCCATCAGCGGGGTGCCGGGCTCCCCCACCCAGGCCAGGCCGCCGGGCATGATGCGGTAGTGGCGCTCGCCGGGCAGCTTGCGGATGTCGTCGGGCTCCACCAGGCTGAACAGCCGCAGGTTGACCGGCTGCGGCTCGAGCTGGCGGCGCTTGACGTTGAACACCGGGGCGGTGGCGGCCTCGATGCGGGCCTGGGCCACGAACAGGTGGGGCTGGCGGCGGATGCGCCGGTGCAGCCGGTCCCGCTCGGCGGGCGACAGGGTTTCCGGCCGGATCAGCAGGGCCGGGCTCTTGACGTCGCGCAGCCACCAGCGGCCGGGCTCGGCCAGCACCTGTTCGAGATTACCGGCGTCGCCGCACCAGCGGCTGTCGCGGCCTTTCAGTTGCAGCTCCTCGCCCAACAGGCGGCGGCACAGCTGCGGCAGGTAGCCGGCCAGGGCCGGGTGCTCCAGGATGCCGCTGCCCAGGGCGTTGGCGATGGCCACCTCGCCGTTGCGTGCCGCCTGCATCAGGCCGGGCACGCCCAGCAGAGAGTCGCCGCGCAGCTCCAGGGGATCGCACCAGGGGTCGTTGATCTGGCGCAGGATGACGTCCACCTGTTTGAGCCCGCCCAGGGTGCGCATGGATACCTGGCCGTCGCGCGCCACCAGATCGGCGCCCTCCACCAGCGAGCAGTTCATGTAGTTGGCCAGCCAGGCGTGTTCGAAGTAGCCGGGGCTGCCGGGGCCGGGGGAGAGCAGCACTATGTTGGGCTGCTCGCGCTGGTTGGGGCACAGCGCCGCCAGGCTGCGCAGCTGGGCCTGCAGAAAACCGGCCAGGCGCTTGAGCGGGGCTTCCCGGTACAGGTTGGGCAGGGCGCGGGCCAGGGTGATGCGGTTTTCCAGGGCGTAGCCGGTGCCGGAGGGGGACTGGGTCCAGTCGCCCAGCACCAGCCAGTCGCCGTCGCGGCTGCGCACCAGGTCGGTGCCGTGGAAGATCACCAGCGGCCGCTCCGGCGGCGGGGTATCGTCGGCGGCGGGAAACAGGAAGCTCGGGTGGGTGTAGATCAGTTCCGGCGGCAGCAGGCCCTCGGTCAGCATGCGCCGTTCGCCGTAGAGGTCCGCCACCAGGGCTTCCAGCAGCCGGGTGCGCTGGATCAGGCCCTGCTCCAGCCGCTCCCATTCCTGGGGGGCGATGACGAAGGGCAGGCAGTCGAGTTGCCAGGAGCGAAGCTTGCCCGGATCGTCCTCGTAGGTGTTGAAGGTCACCCCGTTCTCGTGCAGCAGGTTCTGAGCCTCTTCGCAGCGGCCGACCAGGGCCTGGGCGCCGAGCTGGCTCAGTTCGTCCAGCACCGGCTGCCAGTGGGCGCGGATGCGCTGCCGGTCGCTCAGCAGTTCGTCGTGGCCGGGGCCGTCGGACTGCAGCAGCTTGCCGGCGTAGTTGGCCAACAGGGTCTGCAATTCGGCGCTGAAGGTGTTGGGGTCGAGCATGGCGGTTACCGGGTGAAGGCCGGCCGCACCCGGAGGAGGCGGCCGGCGGTATTGTGCATCTGCACGGGATTATAGACTGGCATCGCCCGCGGATCTGTAGTGGCGTCGCAGATCCAGGGTATGGGGGTATTCGCCGGCGGGGCTTTCCGGTGGTATCACCACCGGCCCCTGGCTGTGGCCCATGGCCCAGAAGCGGGCCAGGCGGCGGGCTTCGGCCTCGTTGGCGTTGACCGGAAAGCTTTCGTAGTTGCGCCCGGCCGGGTGCGCCACGTGGTAGGTGCAGCCGCCCAGGGAGCGTTGGTTCCAGCTGTCGACAAGGTCGAACACCAGGGGCGCCTGCACCGGGATCAGCGGATGCAGCGCCGAGGCCGGCTGCCAGGCCCGGTAGCGTACCCCGGCCACCGCCTCGCCGTTGACCCCGGTGGGGGTGAGCGGTACCCGCCGGCCGTTGCAGGTGAGCACGTGGCGGGCCGGGTTGTAGCCGGACAGCCTGACCTGCAGCCGTTCCACCGAGGAGTCCACGTAGCGGGCGGTACCGCTGCCGCTCACCTCCTCGCCCAGCACATGCCAGGGTTCGATGGCCTGGCGCAGCTCCAGCTGGACCTGGTCGTAGCAGACCTGGCCGTAGTGGGGGAAGCGGAACTCCAGGAAGGGGGCGAACCACTCGGGGTTGAAGTCGAGGCCCTGGCGGCGCAGATCGGTGAGCACGTCGAGCAGGTCGGCCCAAATATAGTGGGGCAGCAGCCAGCGGTCGTGCAGCGCCGTGCCCCAGCGCACCAGCGGACGACGATAGGGCTCGGCGGCGAAGCGGGCCACCAGGGCGCGGATCAGCAGCTGTTGCATCAGGCTCATGCGGGCGTGGGGCGGCATCTCGAAGCCGCGCAGCTCCACCAGCCCGAGCCGGCCGGTGGGGCTGTCCGGGGAATAGAGTTTGTCGATGCAAAACTCGGCGCGGTGGGTGTTGCCGGTGATGTCGGTGAGCAGGTTGCGCAGCAACCGGTCCACCATCCAGGGCTGGGGCACTTCGCCCACCGGCATCTGCTGCAGGGCGATCTCCAGTTCGTACAGGGCTTCGTGGCGGGCCTCGTCGACGCGCGGCGCCTGGCTGGTGGGTCCCATGAACAGGCCGCTGAACAGGTAGGACAGGCTGGGGTGGTGCTGCCAGTAGCAGAGCAGGCTGGCCAGCAGGTCGGGCCGGCGCAGGAAGGGCGAGTCCGCCGGGGTTTCGCCCCCCAGGGTGACGTGGTTGCCGCCGCCGGTGCCGGTGTGGCGGCCGTCGAGCATGAATTTCTCGGTGCCCAGGCGGGACAGGCGGGCCTCTTCATAGAGGATCTCGGTGTTGCGCACCAGTTCGGGCCAGCTTTTGGCGGGCATGATGTTCACCTCGATCACGCCCGGGTCCGGGGTGATCATAAACTTCTCCAGGCGCGGGTCCGCCGGCGGGGCATAGCCCTCGATGCACACCGGCAGCTCCAGGGCGGCGGCGGTCTGCTCCACGGCGGCCAGCAGCGCCAAGTAATCTTCCAGCCGGGGCAGGGGCGGCATGAACAGGAACAGCTTGCCCTCGCGCGGCTCCAGGCAGAGGGCGGTGTGGATGGTGCCGTTGTTCTGCTCCGCCTGCTGCTCCTGCCACTGCTGGCCCGGCGCCGGCTGGTGATGGCCGGCCACCTCGAACCGGCGCTGCCAATCGCTGTAGCGGCTGGCCACCTCGCCGTGCAGATCCGGCAATGGCGGTTTTTGCTCGAACAGGCTGGCGGGCTGGGGCTGGTCGTCGCGGCCGGCCAGGGGCAGGGACAACAACGGCAGGCGCAGGCCCATGGGCGAGTCGCCGGGGATCAGGTAGAGGGATTCGCGCCGCACCGGCCAGGGCCCTGTACGCCAGCGCTGGCCGCCCTGATCCATCAGCAGCGGCAGGGCGAAGCCGGTGATCTCGTCCAGCCCCCGCTCCAGCAGCCGGGCCAGGCGCCGGCGGTTTTCTTCGTCCTTGAGGTTTTCGCCGCGCAGCTCCACGTCCACCGGCTGGCGCTGCTCCAGCCAGAGGTAGTAGTAGGCGTCCTCGAAGCAGGGGATCAGCCATTTGTCGGCGATGCCGAGCCGCTTGACCAGGGCCTGGCCGAACAGCCGGGCGTGCTCCGCGGTGACGGCGTAGTGTTTGTCGATGTCCGCCAGCCAGCGGTCGTCCCGCCACACCGGCTGACCGTCCTTGCGCCAGTAGCAGGCCAGGGCCCAGCGGGGCAGGGGTTCGCCGGGATACCACTTGCCCTGCTGGTAGTGTACCAGGCTGCCGGGGGCGAAGTGGGGCCGCAGCCGGCGCAGCAGTCCTTCCGCCAGGCGCCGCTTGGTAGGGCCCTGGGCGGCGGTGTTCCACTCGGCGGCGTCCATGTCGTCGATGGACACGAAGGTGGGCTCGCCGCCCATGGTCAGGCGCAGATCCTGCTGTTGCAGCCGCTCGTCCACCTGCTCGCCCAGGGCGAGGACAGCCTGCCACTGGTCGTCGCTGTAGGGCTTGGTGACCCGCGGATCTTCATGGATGCGGGTCAGTTGCATATCGAAGCTGAATTCCACTTCGCATTCATCGGTAAAGCCGGAGATGGGGGCGGCGCTGGAGGGCTCGGGGGTGGCGGCCAGGGGCAGGTGGCCCTCGCCGGCGAACAGGCCCGAGGTGGGGTCCAGCCCTACCCAGCCGGCGCCGGGGATGTAGACCTCGGTCCAGGCGTGCAGATCGGTAAAGTCGGCCTCGGTGCCGGAGGGGCCGTCGAGGGCCTTGACGTCGGCGGTGAGCTGGATGAGATAGCCGGACACGAAGCGGGCCGCCAGCCCGAGCCGACGAAATATCTGCACCAGCAGCCAGGCCGAATCCCGGCAGGAGCCCCGGCGCAGCGACAGGGTTTCTTCCGGGCTCTGCACCCCGGGCTCCATGCGGATGTTGTAGTCGATATCCTGCTGCAGCCGCTGGTTGAGCGCCACCAGGAAGTCGACCACCGGCCGGGTACCGGGATCCACCTCGCTCAGCCAGGCGTTGAGCCGGGGGCCGGCCTCTTCCAGCTCCAGGTAGGGAGCCAGTTCCTTCCTGAGTGACGCGGGATATTCGAAGGGGAAGGCCTTGGCGTAGTCTTCCACGAAGAAGTCGAAGGGGTTGATCACCGTCTGCGGGGCGATGACCTCCACCTCTACCTGCAGGTGGCGCAGCTTTTCGGGGAACACCAGCCGGGCCAGGTGGTTGCCGAAAGGATCCTGCTGCCAGTTGATGAAGTATTCGCCGCCCGACACCTTGAGGGAATAGGCCTCGATGGGGGTGCGGCAGTGGGGGGCCGGTCGCAGGCGCACCAGGTGGGGGGAGAGCGAAACCGGCTTGTCGAAGTCATAACGGGTGACATGTCTGAGTGCAACGCGAATGGTCATAGGCGGATCCCGGCAGGTTGAGGTCAGGGCGATGGCGGCGTCTGCTGCAGGCATAAGCATAGCAATAGCTATGCCAGACAAGCGAAGACGGCTCGGCCCGGTCCGCCGTTGACGGGTCGACAACAGCGGGGACATCAAGGTGCCGAATTGCACCTTGTTAGTGCGTTTACTCGAGGCGGGAAGGATCGGGGTGGTGCAGAAAAGGCCCCGTCGGAGGGGCCGACACGCCGGCCGGCTTCTATACTCGTACCTTGGTACGGCCATTGCGGATTGGTACAGCTATTGCAAAGTGTGTACTGACGGGTCTTCCGTTTCAATCAGTACCGGGAATCACGCCTATGAGCAAAGTGAATTGGCAGAACTATGCGTGCAATGGGTTCTATGATGAGTTGATCGCCGCCCCGGGGCGGCCCCGGGCCGAAGCCAAGATGCTGTGCGGGTACCTGGCCCAACTGGAATCCCATGAACTGGCCGAGCACAAGGCCGCCGCCGAAGTGGCCATCCAGGCCATGGGCATCACCTTTACCGTCTATACCGAGGGCAATATGATCGACCGGGCCTGGCCCTTCGACATAGTGCCGCGCATCATCCCTTTGCACGAATGGCAAAAAACCGCCGCCGGCCTGAAGCAAAGGGTCAAGGCGCTCAACCTCTTTATCGATGATCTCTACCACGAGCAACGCATCGTGAAGGAGGGAATACTGCCCGCCGAGGTGCTGGCCCAGTCGGTGAACTTCCGGCCCCAGTGCGTGGGGGTGACGCCACCGCGCCGGGTGTGGGCCCATATCTGCGGCTCGGATCTGGTGCGCGACAAGGACGGCACCCTCTATGTGCTGGAGGACAACCTGCGGGTGCCTTCTGGGGTGTCCTACATGCTGGAAAACCGCAACGTCACCAAGCGGGTGCTGCCGGAGCTGTTCGCCACCGGCCGCATCCAGCCGCTGGACGACTACCCGGCCCAGCTCTACGACATGCTGGCCAGCATGTCGCCCCGGCCGGGAGAGGATCCGCAAATCGTGGTGCTGACCCCGGGCATCTACAACTCCGCCTACTTCGAGCATTCCTACCTGGCCCAGCAGATGGGGGTGGAGCTGGTGGAAGGGCCGGATCTGGTGGTGCTGGACGACGACTGCGTGTACATGCGCACCGTGGACGGCCTCCGGCGGGTGGACGTGATCTACCGACGCATCGACGACATGTTCCTCGACCCGGAGGCCTTCAACCCGGAGTCCATGCTGGGCGTGCCCGGCCTGATGCGGGCCTGGCGCAACGGCAAGGTGGCCCTGGCCAATGCCCCCGGCGCCGGGGTGGCGGACGACAAGGTCATCTATGCCTTCGTGCCGGAGATCATCCGTTTCTACCTGAGCGAGGAGCCCTTGCTGCCCAATGTGCCCAGCTATTTGTGCATGTTCGAGCAGGATCGCGACCATGTGCTGGCCAATCTCGACAAGCTGGTGGTCAAGCCCGCCAACGAGTCGGGCGGTTACGGCATGCTGGTCGGCCCCCATGCCACAGCGGCGGAGCGGGCGCGCTTCGCCGAGCTGATCAAGGCCAATCCGCGCAACTACATGGCCCAGCCCACCCTCGCCCTGTCGACCTCGCCGACCCTGTGCCAGCACGAGATGGAGCCGCGCCATGTGGATCTGCGGCCCTTCATCCTCTCGGGCGAGCAGACCTACGTCACCATGGGCGGCCTGACCCGGGTGGCGTTGACCAAGGGCTCGCTGGTGGTGAACTCCTCCCAGGGTGGAGGCAGCAAGGACACCTGGATAGTAGACGTGGGAGGGAACTGATTATGCTGTCGAGAGTCGCTGAAAACATTTACTGGCTGGCTCGCTACCTGGAGCGGGCCGAGGACACGGCGCGCCTGATCAGCGTGAACAGCCACCTGTTGCTGGACTTTCCCCAGGCCACCAGCCTGGGCTGGTCGTCGTTGGTGACCATCACCGGCAGCGAAGCGCTGTTCAACCAGCATTACCGGGAGCCGGACGAAGTCAGCGTGCTGAACTTCCTGTGCATGGATCGGCGCTATTCGGGCTCCATACTGTCATCCCTGGCGGCGGCACGGGAGAACCTGCGTACCACCCGGGACGTGATGCCGAACAGCATCTGGGAGGAAGTCAACCGGCTCTACCTGAGCGTGGTCAAGCAGGCGGAGCAGGGGCTGAGCCCGCGCATGCGGGACAGCTTCCTCACCCAGGTGATCCGCAGCTGCAACACCGTCAACGGCATCATCGCCGGCACCCTCAGCCACACCCAGGTGCGCACCTTCCTGCGCCTGGGCCGGCAGCTGGAGCGGGCCGACATGACCACCCGCATCATCGACGTGCGCTCGGCCAACCTGCTGCCGCGCAGCGCCGAGGATCTCAAGCCGTTCGAAACCCTGCAGTGGATGAGCGTGCTGAAATCCCTGAGCGGCTACCAGATGTACCGCCAGCAGGTGCGGCTGGCGGTGCGCGGGCCCGATGTGCTGCGCTTCCTGCTGCAGGACGAGGCCTTCCCCAGGGCGGTGGCCTGCTGTATCGGCCAGCTGTCCCGGGAGCTGGCCAGCCTGCCACGGCACCAGCCGGCGCTGGCGGCGGCGGAACGCTGCCAGCGGCTGCTGAGCGGGGCCTGCATCGACAAGCTGGCGCGCCAGCCCGATCGGCTGCACGATTTTATCGACCTGGTGCAGATAGCCCTCAGCGAATTGCACGGGGATATCTGCCTCAGCTGGTTCGCGCCTTTCGAAACCGACACCTGGACTCCCCTGCAGGTGCAAAGCCAACAGGGCTGAGCCCGGACCGGCTCAATATAGAGCATATCTATGTTGAGCCGGTAAAAATCGATTTTATTTATCCGAACGCCCCTCGCTATGATCCGGCGGCAAGATCCCATTTGATTCAGGAGGCGGTGATGGAAGACAAAGCATTGGCGGAGGCGCTGCTGGGCGCCCTGGGCGGCAAACAAAACCTGGCGCGGCTGCGCTATTGCGCCAGCCGTATCCGGGTGTGCCTGCACGACGAGGCGCTGCTCGACAGGGCGCGTATCGCCCAACTGGGCGAGGTACGCGCCCTGGTGGCGGGGGCCGGTGGCGAGCACCAGCTGGTGCTGGGGCCGGGCAAGGCCAGGCCGCTCTATCAGCAACTGGTGGCGGCAGGCGGCCTGGAGCGGTTGGTGGCCGAAGACAGGTAAGTAAAGGGGCCGGAATGGCCCCTTCGTTATTCCAGCATATGGCGGTTTTGCTCCATATGCCGGCGCATCAGCTCGATCACCTGGGTGATGTGCGGGTCTTCCCCTTTTTCCCGCATCAGGTAAATGCCCACTATGCCCTTGCGCAGGGGCTCTTTCAGCCTGAGCGGGAGCACCTCGAAGCGGGCGAAGTAGTCCTGCATGCAACTGGGGAACACCATAATGCCGTTGGTGGCGGCCAGCATGTCCACGGCGGTGGCGACGGAGTTGGTGGAATAGACCACCCGCTCGGTCATGTGCAGTTGCAGCCGCTCCCGGCGCTTGGCCTGCATGTCCTCCATCACGTGCTGGTAACGGGGTTCGTCGGGGGTGAGTTCGACGTGGGGGTAGGCCAACAGCTCTTCCTGGCCGACGGTACGCCCGCGCAGCGGATGGCCGGTGCGCGCATAGCAGGTATCGGTCGAACTCAGCAGCGGCAGGAAGCTGACCCCGGCCTTGGGGTTGAGCCCCTGGATTTCATGGCCGATAAAGAGGTCGATATCGCCGCTCAGCAATAAATCCATCAGCCGCAGGTGGTTGCCCAGATCGATATGGACATTGGCGGTGGGGTACTGGCGGCGGTGGGCCTCGAAGGTTTCCCGCAGGAACATGTGCCACCAGGCGTGCCCGCTGCCTATCTTCAGGCTGCGCTCCTGGCGCTCCTTGAGCAGATCCATCCGGATCAGGGTGTTGTCGTAGATGCGCTGCATCATCCGCGCCTGCTCCAGCAGCAACTCGCCGTATTCGGTGAGGGTCACGCCGCTCGAGCTGCGCACCAGCAGCTGTACCCCCAGGTTTTCTTCCAGCTTCTTCATGTTGTGGGTCAGGGTCGGCTGGCTGAGGCACAGCCGGTTGGCCGCATGGCTGACGTTCTTGAGGGTGCCCACCTCGATAAACTGGCGTAACAGCTTGTCCACGATACGTCCTTGTTAGTGATAGATACTTTCTATCGCAGAGCTTAAAAGCCTGGCATTTTTTGTCAACGATAAAGCTTAAAACGCTTTGGGTGTGGAGCACGGGACGACAAATCCCTCCGTTTTTAAGACCGGTCACAGATTTTCACAGGCCTGTGGACGGTGTAGGGCCATAAACTGTGAAGCGGATCACCTGGGCTCCTTTTTGTATAGATTTTTTCTATATCAATGGCGTAATAAAGCATTTCTTTTTATCCCTCCGCCTCCTCTAGGATGGACACAGCTAAAGTTAACGGATGGTTAACGCCATCCCTTATCCCTCCAATCAGGAAGACGAGAGGTCAAGATGAAAGTACGTACACTCAGCATGGTGGCGGCCATGGTGGCCGCGTCATTAAATGTGGCAAAGGCCGATACCCTGCGCATGGAATGCGCGCCCACCGGCGCCGGCAAGGAGTTTTGCGACTACGTGAAGGATCGCTTCGAAACGCAGACCGGCCACACCCTGGAGTTTATCGAGTTTCCCCCTTCCTCCGACGAGAAGCTGGGCCTGTTCCAGCAGCTGTTCGCCGCCCGCGACGCCGACGCCGTGGATCTGTTCCAGGCCGATACCGTCTGGGTGGGGCTGCTCGACCGCCACACCCTGGATCTGACCGAGCAGGTGGCGGAGCTGGAAGCCGACTTTTTCCCCGGTGCCTGGCAGAACAACATCGTCAACGGCCGGGTCAAGGCGGTGCCAGCCTTCCTCGATGCCGGCGCCCTCTACTACCGTCAGGATCTGCTGGAAAAATACGGCGAGCAGCCACCTGCCAGCTGGGAAGAGCTGACCCGCATCGCCACCCGCATCCAGGAAGGCGAACGGGCCGCCGGCCAGCGCAACTTCTGGGGCCTGGTGTTCCAGGGCAAATCCTACGAGGGCCTGACCTGCAACGCCCTGGAATGGGTGGCTTCCCATGGCGGCGGCGACTTCGTGGACGGCGACGGCACCGTCACCATCGACAATGTCCGCGCCGCCCAGGCGCTGGATCTGGCCGCCGGCTGGGTCGGCACCATAGCGCCCCAGGGCGCGCTCGGCTACATGGAGGAAGAGGCCCGCGCCGTGTTCCAGAACGGTGGCGCCCTGTTTATGCGCAACTGGCCCTACGCCTATGTGCTGGCCCAGGCCGACAACAGCCCGGTGAAGGGCAAGGTGGGGGTGATGCCGCTGCCGAGCGGGGCCGATGGCGAGTCGGTGGCCGCCCTGGGCGGCTGGCAGTGGTCGGTGAGCGCCTACAGTAAAAATCCCGAGGCGGCGGTGACCCTGCTGAAAATCGTGAGTGACGCCGAGGCCCAGAAAAAGGCACTGCAACTGGTGGGCGTGGCCCCGTCGCGCGTGGCGTTGTACGAGGATCCGGAGGTGCTGGCCATGGCGCCCTATCTCGCCGAATTCAGGGACATCTTCGCCAATGCCCGGCCGCGCCCGGCCACCCAGACCAGGGGCCAGTACGCCCGGGTGTCCAACGCCATCTACAACGCCACCTACAACGTGCTGAGCGGCCGCAGCAGCGGCGAACAGGCGGTGTCGGATCTGCAGAAGCGGCTGGAACGCATCAAGGGCAGGGAGTGGCGCTAACGCCCAGGCGGGCCATGCGTGGCCCGCTTTTCCTGCCGAACTGAACTGTACGGAGTCACCATGGAAGATTATACCAAGACCCTGCCGCCGCGGGGGGCCAAGGCCACCGCCGGTTCGGCCCCCAAGCTGGCCGGGCGGCGCAAGCTCAACCATCAGCAACGGCGCGCCCGCGTGGCCTGGGTGCTGGTGGCCCCGGCGCTGCTGCTGCTGGCGGCAGTGGCCGGCTGGCCGCTGTTGCGCACCCTGTTCTACAGCCTGACCGATGCCGCCCTGGACGCGCCGCACGAATACAACTTCGTCGGCCTGGCCAACTACCTGGAGCTGACCGACAGCGGCGCCTACGGCGTGCTGGCCGACCCCCTGTGGTGGCAGGCGGTGGGCAACACCCTCTGGTTCAGTGCCGTGTCGGTGTCGCTCGAACTGGTGCTGGGCATGCTGCTGGCGCTGCTGATGAACCAGACCTTCCGCGGCCAGGGCCTGGTGCGCACCGCAATCCTGGTGCCCTGGGCCATTCCCACCATCGTCACCGCCAAGATGTGGGGCTGGATGTTCCACGACCAGTTCGGGGTGGTGAACGATCTGCTGCTGCGCACCGGCCTTATCGACCAGCCCCTGGCCTGGATAGCAACCCCCTCGCTGTCGATGTGGGCGGTGGTGCTGGCGGACGTGTGGAAAACCACCCCCTTTATGGCGCTGATGCTGCTGGCCGCGCTGCAGCTGATCCCCAAGGATTTGTATGAAGCAGCCCGGGTCGACGGCGCCACCGCCTGGCAGCGCTTCTGGCGCATCACCCTGCCGCTGATCATGCCGGCGCTGATCGTGGCGCTGATCTTCCGGGTGATGGATGCGCTCAGGGTGTTCGATCTCATCTATGTGCTCACCTCCAACAGCGAGGCCACCATTTCCATCTCCGGTTACGCCCGGGATCAGATGGTGAGCTACCAGGAAATGGGCTTCGGCTCCGCCGCCTCGGTACTGGTGTTCATGATGGTGGCCGGCATCGCCGCCTGCTTCCTCTACGTGGGCCGTTTCAACGACAAGGAGAACAAGGCATGAAGCTCGGTCGTCAGCAACGGGAATGGGGCCACAAGGGCCTGATCTACGCCGGCGCCGCCCTGGCCGTCCTGATCTGCGTATTCCCCTTCTACTACGCGGTGCTCACCTCGCTGCGCACCGGCCAGGAGCTGTTCCTGGCCAACTACCTGCCCTCGGGCTTCCACTGGGACAACTATATCGGTGCCCTGGTGGACAACGGCATCGCCCGCAGCCTGCTGAACTCGGTGCTGGTGGCCACCGTCACCGTGGGGCTCTGCCTGCTGGTGTCGATCACCGCCGCCTTCGCCCTGGCGCGGATCTCCTTCCGCGGGCGCAAGTATCTGCTGTTCACCATACTGTGCGTGTCCATGTTCCCCCAGGTAGCGGTGCTGTCGGGCATGTTCGAGCTGGTGCGCTTTATGGGGCTGTACGACTCGCTGGGCGCCCTGGTGCTGTCCTACACCACCTTCTCGCTGCCCTTTACCGTCTGGGTGCTGACCACCTTTATGAAGTCGATGCCGGTGGAGCTGGAAGAGGCGGCCATCGTCGACGGCGCCAGCACCTGGGTGATCATCACCCGCATCTTCGCGCCCATCATGGGGCCCTCGCTGGTCACCACCGGTCTGCTGGCCTTTATCGGCGCCTGGAACGAGTTCATGTTCGCGCTCACCTTCGTGATCTCGAGCGGCAAGCGCACAGTGCCGGTGGCCATCGGCATGTTCCAGGGCGCCTCCCAGTACGAACTGCCCTGGGGCAGCATCATGGCCGCTTCGGTGGTGGTGACGCTGCCGATCATCGTGCTGGTACTGATTTTCCAGAAACGCATCGTCAGCGGCCTGACCAGCGGTGCGGTCAAGGGTTGATCCCACTTACCAACAGTGTCTGAACAAGGAGAAAACGAATGGCTACAAAAATCGTCCTGATCGGCGCCGGCAGCGCCCAGTTCGGCTACGGCACCCTGGGTGACATCTTCCAGAGCGCCACCCTGGCCGGCAGCGAAATCGTGCTGCACGACATCAACCCCCGCGCCCTGGCGGCCACCGAGCAGACCGCCCGCGATTTTCTCGCCGCCCGGGATCTGCCCTTTACCGTCAGCGCCACCGTGGATCGCAAGGTCGCGCTCCGGGGCGCCGACTTCGTGATCATCTCCATCGAGGTGGGCGATCGCTTCGCGCTCTGGGACCAGGACTGGCAGATCCCGCTGCAGTACGGCATCCAGCAGGTCTACGGCGAGAATGGCGGCCCCGGCGGCCTGTTCCACTCCCTGCGCATCATACCGCCGATCCTGGAGATCTGCGCCGATATCGCCGACATCTGTCCCGATGCCTGGACTTTCAACTACTCCAACCCCATGAGCCGGATCTGCACCACGGTGCACCGCCGCTTTCCGGGACTCAACTTCGTCGGCATGTGCCACGAAATCGCCTCCCTGGAGCGCTACCTGCCGGAAATGCTGGACACCCCCTTCAGCAACCTGGCGCTGCGCGCCGGCGGCCTCAACCACTTCAGCGTGCTGCTCGAGGCCAGCTACCGGGACAGCGGCAAGGACGCCTACGCCGACATCCGCGCCAAGGCGCCGGGCTATTTCGAGAAACTGCCGGGCTACAGCGACATCCTGGAATACACCCGCACCCATGGCAAGCTGGTGGACACCGAGGGCAGCACCGAGCGCGATGCCCTGGGCGGCGCCGACAGCGCCTACCCCTGGGCGGATCGCACCCTGTTCCGGGAAATTCTCGAGAAGTTCCACCACCTGCCCATCACCGGCGACAGCCACTTCGGCGAGTACATCCGCTGGGCCCATGAGGTGAGCGACCACCGCGGCATCCTCGACTTCTACACCTTCTACCGCAACTACCTGGGCCAGGTGGAGCCGGTGATCGAGCTCAAGCTCAAGGAGCGGGTGGTGCCGATCATGGAAGGCATGCTCACCGACGCCGGCTACGAGGAAGGGGCGGTCAACATCCCCAACCAGGGCTTTATCCGCCAGTTGCCCGAGTTCATGGCGGTGGAAGTGCCGGCCATCATCGACCGCAAGGGCGTGCACGGCATCCGGCTGGACATGCCGGCCGGGGTGGCGGGGCTGCTCTGCAACCAGGTGGCGGTGCACGACCTCACCGCCGAGGCGGTGCTGCAGGGCTCGCGGGATCTGGTGATCCAGGCGCTCTTGGTGGATTCGGTCAACGACAAGTGCCGCCGTATCCCGGAAATGGTCGACCTGATGATCGACCGCCAGCGGCCCTATCTGGATTACCTCAAGTAAGGCAGGGGCGGGGGTTACCACTTCAGATAGCGGAATCTCGAAGAGGACAAAGGGTGCTGCTCCCTAAAGCTCAGTATCGTCTGTTGGCGCTACCATCAGACCACAGCGGGGCCTGGAAGAGGCAACAGGGATTGCCTACACCGACCGTCACATGCCAGGGATGGCATGTGCCGAGCGCCACAGGGACGTGCTTGCAGCGTGTCGGTGGAGGTGGCCCTGTTGACTCTTCGATGAGCCGTTACAGACAAGCTTTACAAAGATCGTAAACGGATTATCAAAAACAGGATGTAACAACATGGCGCAATTAACACTGGAAAAACTGCAAAAACGCTACGGCAAGGCGGCCGAGGTGATCAAGTCGCTGGACTTGCAGATCAACAGCGGCGAGTTCGTGGTGTTCGTCGGTCCCTCGGGGTGCGGCAAGTCCACCCTGCTCAGGATGATAGCGGGGCTGGAGGAGATAAGCGGCGGCAGCATGTTCATCGACGGCCAGTACGTCAACGACGACACCCCCGCCGAGCGCGGCATCGGCATGGTGTTCCAGTCCTATGCCCTCTACCCGCACATGAGCGTGTACCAGAACATGGCCTTCGCCCTCGAGCTGGCCGGGCATCCCAAGGAAGAGATAGACCAGAAGGTGCGCGACTCGGCCCGTATCCTGCAGCTCGAACCCCTGCTGGAGCGCAAGCCCAAGGACCTGTCCGGCGGCCAGCGCCAGCGGGTGGCCATCGGCCGCGCCATCGTGCGCGAGCCCAAGCTGTTCCTGTTCGACGAGCCCCTGTCCAACCTGGATGCCTCGCTGCGGGTGCAGATGCGCATGGAAATCGCCACCCTGCACCAGCGGCTGGGCGCCACCATCATCTACGTGACCCACGACCAGGTGGAGGCCATGACCCTGGCCGACCGTATCGTGGTGCTGAGCAAGGGCAATATCGAGCAGGTGGGCACCCCGCTCGAGCTCTACGATCACCCGGCCAACGAATTCGTGGCCCAGTTCATCGGCTCGCCCAAGATGAACCTGATCCCCGCCATCCTCAGGCGCGCCGGGGCCGAGCAGAGCCTGGTCGAGCTCGACAACGGCAAGGAACTGCTGCTGCCCATCGCCACCCCGGCCGAGGCCGAAGGCCAGAGCGTCAACCTCGGTATCCGCCCCGAGCACGTCCAATGGGGCGAGCAAGCCGAGTGCGAATACCAGGGGGAGGTGATGTTCGTCGAGCACATGGGCAACGAGACCTACCTCTACCTCGACAACGGCAACGCCGGCGAGCCCTGGGTGGTGCGCAACGCCGAGCGCTCGCCCATAGAGGCGGGCGCCCTGGTCGGCATCCGCCTGCCGGCGGCCTGCTGCTACCTGTTCGACCGCGAGGGCCGGGCCTTCCGCCGCCTGCTGCCCAGCGCCCAGCATTGATTGCTTTTACTTTTTGAGACGGAACCGCACATGAACCCAGCAACAGACAAAAAATGGTGGCACGACGCCGTGGTCTACCAGATCTACCCGCGCAGCTTTATGGACGCCAACGGCGACGGCATCGGCGATCTGGCGGGCATCATCCAGCGGCTCGACTACCTGCAGCGGCTCGGCGTCAACCTCATCTGGCTGTCGCCGGTGTTCCGCTCGCCGATGGACGACAACGGCTACGATATTTCCGACTACCAGGATATCGCCCCCGAGTTCGGCACCCTGGCCGAGATGGAGCAGTTGATCGCCGAGGCCGGCAAGCGCGATATCCGCATCCTGATGGATCTGGTGGTCAACCACACCAGCGACGAGCATCCCTGGTTTGTCGAGGCGCGCCGCTCCACCGACAACCCCTACCGGGACTTCTACATCTGGCGCCAGCCGGCGGCGGACGGCGGCCCGCCCAACGACTTCCGCTCCTACTTCGGCGGCAGCGGCTGGCAATACGACGAGGCCAGCGGCGAGTACTACTTCCACCAGTTTTCCCGCAAGCAGCCGGATCTGAACTGGGAAAACCCCCGGGTGCAGGCCGAGGTGCACAAGATGATGAACTGGTGGCTGGACAAGGGCATCGGCGGTTTTCGCATGGACGTGATCGACCTGATCGGCAAGGAGGTAGACGCCCAGATCATGACCAACGGCGCCCGCCTGCACCCGCTGCTGCAGGAGATGAACAAGGCCACCTTCGGCGGGCGCGACCTGCTCACCGTGGGCGAAACCTGGAGCGCCACCCCCGAGATAGCGAAGCTCTACTCGGATCCGGCGCGGGAGGAGCTGTCCATGGTGTTCCAGTTCGAGCACATCACCCAGACCTGGGACGACGAAGCAGGCAAATGGCGCAGCCGGCCCTTCTGCCTGGCGGCGTTCAAGGCCATCACCGACAAGTGGCAGCGGGGCCTGGCCGACAGCGGCTGGAACTCCCTGTTCTGGAACAACCACGACCTGCCCCGGGCGGTGTCCAAGTTCGGCGATCCGGGGCGCTACCGGGTCGAGTCCGCCAAGATGCTGGCCACCGCCCTGCACGGCCTCAAGGGCACGCCCTATGTCTACCAGGGCGAGGAGATCGGTATGACCAACGTGCGCTTCGAGCGCATCGACCAGTACCGGGACATCGAGAGCCTCAACCTCTACCGGGAGCGCACCGCCGCCGGCGTGCCCCATGAGCAGATGCTGGCCGGCATTCACGCCAACGGCCGGGACAACGCCCGCACCCCCATGCAGTGGAGCGGCGAGGCCAACGCCGGCTTTACCCGGGGCACGCCCTGGATTGAGGTCAACCCCAACCACGACCAGATCAACGTGGCCGCCGCCCTGGACGATCCGGACTCCGTTTTCTACCACTACCAGCGGCTGATCCGCCTGCGCAAGGCCCATCCGGTGCTGGTGTACGGCGACTACCAGCCGCTGCTGAGCGAGCACCCGCGGGTGTTCGCCTACCAGCGCCGGCTCGGCGACCAGCGGCTGCTGGTGCTGTGCAACTTCTTCGCCGGCCGCGCCAGCCTGACCCTGCCCGCCGGGCTACAGCAGCCGGGAGAGGTGATGATCAGCAACTACGCCCCCCGCGACCACTGGCGCGGCGAGCTGGAGCTGCAGCCCTATGAGGCCTTTATGGTGCTGCTGGACGAGGCGGCCGGCTGAGGCTAGAGCACCGATCGGTTTAAAACCTGAACAGAGCGATATCTCACCTGTAGGCGCCCGTTTACGTGGCGCAAGGCCAGGTGCGGTATTCCCCGGCGGCTAAAGCGCCGGCTACGGGAGTAGGCGCCCGTTTACGTGGCGCAAACCTGCCAAGGCGTGGGCGTGGAAATTGGGCGCCGGTTTGTGTCGGTTTGTGCCGGCTAAAGCGGCATCTACAGCAGTTCGGTGCCACCCTCATGCAGGCGGGCCGCCCGCGCCCCAAGAGTCGGCGCTGCCTGATTTTTAAACTATATGGCGCTCTAGCACTGTTGCCGAGCGTCCGCACTCCATCAAGGGTCAACACAGACCGATTTTCTATCCCGGCGGCGCTGTGCCGCCCCTGATAACAAGGACAATGCCATGACCACCACAACAAGCGGCCGGCTGCAACGCAGCTGGTGGAAGGAAGCCGTTGCCTACCAGATCTATCCGCGCAGCTTTATGGACGCCAACGGCGACGGTATCGGCGATCTGAACGGCATCATCATCAAGCTGGACTACCTGAAAGAGCTGGGGGTGGACGTGATCTGGCTCTGCCCCATGTACCCGTCCCCCAACGACGACAACGGCTACGACATCAGCGACTACCAGGGCATCATGGCCGAGTTCGGCACCCTGGCCGACTTCGACCGGCTGCTGGAAGAGGTGCACGCCCGCGGCATGAGGCTCATCCTGGATCTGGTGGTCAACCATACCAGCGACGAGCACCCCTGGTTTATCGAGTCCCGCTCCTCCAAAGACAACCCCAAACGCGACTGGTATGTCTGGCGCGACGGCAAGCACGGCGCCGAGCCCAACAACTGGGAGAGCATCTTCAAGGGCTCGGCCTGGGAGTATGACCAGGGCACCGACCAGTATTACCTGCATCTCTTTTCCCGCAAGCAGCCGGATCTGAACTGGGAAAACCAGGCGGTGCGCGACGCGGTGTACGACATGATGCGCTGGTGGCTGGACAAGGGCATCGACGGCTTTCGCATCGACGCCATCTGCCATATGAAAAAGGAGCCGGCGCTGTCGGACATGCCCAACCCGCAAGGGCTGCGCTATGTGCCTTCCTTCGACAAGCACATGAACGCGGAAGGGCTGTTCGACTATGTGGATGACATGTGCCGGCAGGTGTTCCACCACTATGACATCATGACGGTGGGGGAGGTCAACGGCGCCGACGCGGTGGCGGGTGAGCAATGGGTGGGCGAGCAGCGTCGCCGGCTCAACATGATTTTCCAGTTCGAGCACGTCAAGCTGTGGGAAGCCAACCCGCACCAGCGCCTCGACCTGCTGGCGCTCAAGGATATCTTCGGCCGCTGGCAGGGCGGGCTGGAGGGCCGGGGCTGGAACGCGCTCTACGTGGAGAACCACGATATTCCACGCATCGTCTCCAAGTGGGGGGATACCCGGGACTACTGGCGGGAAAGCTCCACCGCCATCGCCGCCATGTACTTCCTGATGCAGGGCACGCCCTTTATCTACCAGGGCCAGGAAATCGGCATGACCAACACGGTTTTCGAGAGCCTCGACGATTTCAACGACGTGGCCGCCAAAAACCAGTATGCCGAACTGCAGCGCCAGGGCTGGGCCGAATCCGACATACTGGCGCAGCTTTCCCGCACCGGGCGGGACAACTCGCGCACCCCCATGCAGTGGGAGGCCGGTCCCGGGGCGGGCTTTACCACGGGTACGCCCTGGCTCAAGGTCAATCCCAACGCCGGGGCCATCAACGTGGCCGCCCAGCAAGGCGACCCGGACTCGGTGCTCAATTTTTACCGCGCCCTTATCCGCCTGCGCAAGGCCGCGCCGGCGCTGATCTACGGCGACTACCGACTGCTGCTGGCGGAGCATCCGCAGATCTACGCCTACCGCCGCAGCCTGGGGGACGAGCGCTGGCTGGTGCTGGTCAACCTGAGCGGCGAACCGGCGGACTGTCAGCTGCTGGAGGAGGCGCTGCCGGCGGCCGGGCCGCAACTGGCCAACTATCCGCAGGCCATGGCCGGGGACACCAGCCTGCGGCCCTTCGAGGCCCGGGTATACCGGCTGGACTGAGCATCCTGGGGCGGGCAGCGGTTATCCGCACCGAAATGGGGAGGCGCTGGCGTCGAATGATGTCAGGTATGCCACGCGATGCAAAGCGTGTCTGCGGCTATTGCGCACCGGCTGGCAAGGCATATACCGAACCCTGGCGCGCAGGCGGCCCGCCTGCATTGCCGCGCAGCGGGAAGGACGGTTCCCGGGGCCTTGGCCCCGGGATCAGGCTTAATCGAAGTAGGAGCAGCAGTAGTCCACCAGGCTGTGGACCTTGAGCTTGAAGATGGCGTTGGCGGGCACGTTGAAGGACTCGCCGCCCTTGATGGCCTGCCAGTCGTCGCTGCCCGGCAGCTGGACTTCCAGCTCGCCGTCGAGGATTTCCATCAGCTCGGCGGCGGCGGTGTCGAAGGTGTACTCGCCCGGCAGCATGATGCCGAGGGTCTTGCGGCTGCCGTCGGCGAATTTGACCACCCGGCTGGTCACCTTGCCACCGTCGTAGACATTGGCCTTCTTGATCACGGTAACGTTGTCGAATTGAGACATGATACTTCCTGTATGAATGCGAAAAAAACGGCCTCTGGTTATAGCACAAAGGCCGGCGGCGTAAACGGAATTTTTATGCCGCAGGGCATCGCCCGCTCTGGGGGAAGATTTCTGCCTTGCGACATAGAGAAAACCTATGTTGCCGGCAATAAAATCGATTTCATTTGTGGCATTACCCTTTTTATGCTGGCCCCAGTCCGAGCGGGGCCGGCCCGCCAAACCACTTCCTTTAATCAAGCGAGTAACGACGATGAGCCAATATATCCTGGTGGGCGACGTGGGCGGCACCAATGCCCGCCTGGCCCTCTGTGAACGGGCCACGGGCGTCCTGTCCGCCATCCGCAGCTATCCCACTGCCGATTCCCCCGGCCTGGAGCCGGTGATCCGGCAGTATCTGGCCGAGCAGGGGGTGACGGTGGCCGAGGCCTGCATCGCCATCGCCTGCCCGGTGCAGGGGGACCAGGTGGTGATGACCAACCACAGCTGGCGCTTTTCCATCGCGGCCATGCAGGCCGGCCTGGGGCTGGCGCGGCTCGAGGTGATCAACGACTTTACCGCCGTGTCCATGGCGATACCGGCGCTGGCGCCGGAAGACCGCTGCCAGATCGGGGGCGGGGAGATCCGGCCCGGCCACCCGGTGGCGGTGTACGGCGCCGGCACCGGCCTGGGGGTGGCCCACCTGGTGCCCTGCGGCGATACTTGGCTCAGCCTGCCCGGCGAGGGCGGCCACGTCGACCTGGCTCCGGGCAACGCCGAAGAAGAGGAACTGCTGCGGGTACTGCGCCGGCGCTGGGCCCATGTGTCGGCGGAGCGGTTGCTCTCCGGCAGCGGCCTGGTCAACCTTTACCAGGCCCTGGCCGGGCTGGCGGGCCGGGGGGCCGGGGTGCTGG